>NZ_JAUBVR010000033.1:0-73860 GCF_036705955.1 Microcoleus sp. A6-C6
TATCTTGCACTTTATTCTCGATCGCAGTATCGAAACTCAGACGAGGCAATATGTGCTCGATTATTCAGCAAGCCCTACTTAAACCTTGAAAAAATAGTCCACTATATAGCCAGTAAGGGTTTCGGACACTCGATCGGCTCTAAAACTGTCCGAAGTATTGTTATTACACAATCATTCTGCCTATTCAGGACGGCGAATGTCTGAGGGGTTTCACCCCTCAGACATTCGCCAACAGTCTCTTTCAACCGTACCTCCGATCTTCTTCCTTCTTCATTCTTCTTCCTAGATCAATCAAAAAAAACAGACGGATCGGGAGAAGGTCGATCGCCCTTTTGAAAGCGTTCCCAAGACTGCTTTAATTGAAGTGGTGCAGGATATTCGCGATCGTAAACAGCCAGCACATTCGTCAAATTCCGTCCCGGTGGCAATAAAATCTGCCCTTGATGAGCCAAACCCACCGAAGCGCCCCCGTCCAAATTCATCGCTTCCAAACAGCCGATCACCCGCATAACTTTAGCTTCTGCTTCCAGAGACAAACTGTCAAGAAAAGTCACCAAAAATAACTTATCCCCCGAAGCCGGAAAGCCGATCGCCGTTCTCGAACCCACGCCCAAAACATGAGAATCTTTAAAACCTTCCGATAAAGGAGACAGCCAAACTTTCCCCTGCTTCACCAATCTCGGCCCGCAAGTCAGAGAAAACCAATGTTGACTCCAATCCGGCTTACCTTCGATTCTAGCTGTCACCATTTCCAATTGATTTCCCGCTTTAATTCCCAAAGTCGTGCCGTAATTTTCCCAGCGGCTGTATTTGAGAAACTTACCAGCAGCCACCATATTACCCAGCACAGCTTTCTGGTCATCTTTGCCAAAAAAAGTGCCATTAGCAACAACAGCAGCCCGGTAACGCCCCACCATATTTTCAAAAGGTTCGTCGCCGTGCGTTACTTTAGAATTATTTGCTAAAGTTGCATCATTAGCCAACCCAATTGTGATATAAATTTCGGGGTCTGCAAGGTCAATAGTTGTGAGATAAAAGCTTGCGCCAGCTAGAGTTTGGCTGCTGACTTGTACGGGTTTTGCTTGATTAGCGGAACGTCTGATAATTTGAGGTTGAGACTGCGCCACAGGATAATTTGTGGCGTTTGGTTGAGTGATTTTGGGGGATTTGACGATGGGATTGTTGGGCAATTTTTGAGGATTTTTATCTAATTTTACGGTGGGATTGTTGGGTAGAGGTAGAGGAGTTTGATTGGATTGTTGTTTTGAGAAAAAAGCGAGGGACTTTTGCCACAATTGACCCACAACAGTTAAGAAATTATCTCGGTTTTGGGCGATCGCAAAATAATCAGCCAAAATCCGAGCTAAAGCTATGCCCATAAAAAATAAAAAAGTGCGCCGCAGCATCGGGCGACAACCTTCAGACTGTTTGCGTTTAGACATATAGCACAAGGAAGAAGGAAGAAGGAAGAAGGAAGAAGGAAGAAGGAAGAGTTAAAAAGTAACCCGACAGAATTAATTACACTATGATTTCTTGCTAATTTTTGCTAAGTAAAGATTTCAGACAAATTTTTGTGTAATTAATTCTGTCCAACTACTTAAAATCAAAGATTGTACCGCAATAATGCGCACCTTACCATTCTTCAGATGCACAATACGCACCTTCGGCGTAGTAGGGTGCGCAGTGCGCACCTTACTACTTCAAAACTCAAAACAATCAACCCGTATTCCGCATCCCAGCAGCAATACCATTAATCGTCAGCAGAGCTCCGCGCAACAATTCACCCTTGCTGTAACGGGAGTGAATCACCCCCGGAATCCCGCCAGTACCGTGCTGCCGCAAGCGTTTTAGCAGCGAAACCTGCAACAAACCCAAAGGCACAATCGTGGCATTTCGCAACTGCACGGATCGCTGAAGCGATCGATCTCCATCCAACAAACGTTCATGCTGGGTAATAGTTAAAACCAAATCCCGAATCAAGTAAAATTCGGCAGAAATTTGATCGAATAAAGCCTTAAAACGCTCTCTGTCAGCAGGCAAAGCCAATTCCCTCATGTAGTGTTCTGCAATTTGCAAATCTACCTTAGATAACGTCATTTCCACCTTGGAAATTACCATGTTAAAAAACGGCCATTTCAAGTAGAAATACTGCAAAAGTTTCATGTGTTCTTCCGGTTCTTCCAGCAAAAATTCTTGCAAAGCCGTACCGACACCGTACCAAGAAGGCAGCAAAAAGCGGCTTTGAGTCCAGCTAAACACCCACGGAATTGCCCGCAAACCGCTGATGTCTTTCTTGCCGCCGCGCCGGGCCGGGCGAGAACTAATTTGCAACTGGCTGATTTCTTGAATCGGGGTAACTTGGTGGAAGAAATCGACTAAATCCGGCTGTTCGTAGATTAAATGGCGGTAGTGTGATCGCGATTTCGCCGATAACTCTTCCATAATCTCGTTCCAAGAGTCGATGCCATCGAAACCAGTGTGCAGTAAACTAGCTTGAATTACCGCCGCCGCCACAGTTTCCAAATTGTAAAGCGCCAACTCCGGCAAAGAATATTTAGAAGCCAAAACCTCGCCTTGTTCGGTAATCTTAATTCGCCCGCTGATACTCTTTCCGGGCTGAGCCAAAATCGCCTTGTAAGCAGGGCCGCCTCCGCGCCCTACAGAACCGCCCCGACCGTGAAAAATTCGCAACTCTACCTGGTGCTTTTCGGCAACCATTTGTAAAGCTTTTTGAGCTTTGTGAATTTCCCAATTGCTGCTGAGGAAACCAGAATCTTTGTTGCTGTCGGAATAGCCCAGCATCACCTCTTGCAATCTGACATGATCGATTGTCGATTGTGGATTTTGTTCGCTTTGTTTTGCTACTTCCTGCGCGTATCCTCCGCTTAGCAAAGCCTGATAAAGCGGCAGTTCAAATATCTGCTGCATTATTTCCGGTGCTTTTTTCAAATCTTCCACCGTTTCAAACAAGGGGACTACTTGAACGCTGCTAATTCCTGTTGCTGGATCGTAAAGTCCTGATTCTTTTGCTAACAGCAAAACCGCCAGTATATCGCTGACATGGTGGGTCATGCTGATGATGTAGGTTTCGCAAATTTCCGGGCCGAACTCCTGGTGCATTTGCCGCAATATGCGGAAGGTATTAACCGTCTCGCAAGTTTTGGGAGAAAAGGGCAATTCTGCTGGAATTAATGGGCGGCGAGTTTGCAATTCTGTTGCTAGCCAGATCACTCGATCGCATTCCGACATTTCATTGTAAGACTTGGGCAAAATTTGCAAGTATTCAGCAATTTCGCTCAAAGCGTCGGAGTGTACTGTTGACTCTTGGCGGATATCTAGGTAAGCCAAATTAAACCCGTAAATTTCTACTTGACAAAGCAGATTTTCCAAGTCCCGACAGCTCAAACCGGTTTCGATTAAATTGTGCTCGATGAGCTGCAACTCGGTCAAAAACTCGGTTCCCGATCGATAAAGGCCGGTCATTCCGGGATGTTCGGACAAAGCTTCGCGCTCCCGCTGCAACTCGTCTCCTTTGTAGAGGCGCCAATTACGATCGCGCGTATTTTCCAGCCGCTGGAGCACGTAGGCTAGTTTCAAGCGATAAGGTTCTTGGCGGTAGCGGATCGCCCACTGCTCGTAAACTTCGGGAAATTCCGATTTGTCGCGATCGAGAGATTCCAGCAATTCCGGCAATACGTCGCTCCAGTGCAGCGACAAACTCAAAAGTTCGTTCAACCGTTTCACCGCACTGATGTACTTGCACAGCACTAAATGGCGTTGATAGCAAGCAGTTTGCCAAGTAACTTTCGGGGTAACAGAAGGATTGCCGTCTCTGTCGGAGCCTACCCAAGAACCGAACTTGCAAAAATTGTAACTAGGTGGTTTCAGGTAAGGGTAAGAAGCGTGCAGCGCTTGCTTTAAGCGTTGGTAGAGCTCTGGAATCGCATCAAACAGCACTTCGTCGAAGTAGTGCAAGGTGTACTCCACCTCGTCAAGCACAGTCGGCTTGAATTGGTGCAGTTCGTCAGTGCGCCACCAGAGGCGAATTTCTTCCATCAGTTGCTCTTGCAGAGTCGCAGCTTCCCAGGAAGACACCGGATACGGGCTTTCAGAGTCAGCCCCCAACACCTGAAATTTCTCGTCAACTTGGTCTAGCTTTTGGAGAATCTTCGCCATCCGCCGTTGCTTGGTGCGGATCGTGTTGCGGACAATTTCCGTCGGGTGAGCGGTGAATACTAGGCGGATGTCTAACTGATCGATCAAGCGCTGGATTTGCTGGCTGGGCACGTTTAAGCGCAGTAGCATCGGGAACAGTTGGTGAAATGTTCCGGCATCTTTGGCGATCGCCTCGCTGCTGTCTACCTTGCTCAGAGCTGTTTGGGCGGGGCCTTCCCTGTGCCGCGGGCGATCGGGCGCATCAGTTGCTTGTCCCGGCAGCTTAGAAAACATCCGTCCGCTAGCATCGTTGCTGCCAGCGTAAGCTAGCTGTTGGTCTCGCTGTTCGTAGTGCTGTTCGACAATGTTGATTAACTGAAAATACAGTGCAAAAGCCCGTGCGGCGCGGATGGCTGCGTTGAGATCGAGCTTTTCGATTAGCTGTAGGACATTCGACTCGCGAAAGTGAGTGGCCTGTCCCTCGGCGGAATTGACCGATCGCATTTGTTGGAGCAAATCCACCAATTCCTGCCCGCACTCCTGTCGCAGCACCGATTCCCACAAGTCCTCTACTACTTTGAGGCGATTGCGCAGAAACAGGTCTGATTTTGAGTAAGGGGCAGAATGGGGAATAGATGTTGAATCAATAGCCTGTTCTGAAGACTGGAGGACTGAACTCATCGGGCTGTTCCTCAATAGCTGCGGGTGTCAAGAAAATTGTATGGTTTAGTTTCGCCTAAAACACTTTTGTTTGCAGTCACATTTGAGACATCTTATACAATTTTCGATTGGCGATTGCGGATGACTGATGACTGATGACCTAAGAGTTTGGAGTACGGGGCTTGCCTTCCCTGGTGTTTTGAAATTAATCTTGTGAAGGCACTTATCTAGAAGTTAGAAGCAAAGACAAATTTTCATAGCACGGATTATACCAATTGTCAAGTTTTTGGTCAAAAAATTAGCTTTGAACTTACTTGTCTTGAGATTTCTAGTCCTGCGAGTGAGGAAAGTTGAGCACCGGGAGGCGCGAACCGCGAAAGACTTCTTCGCTTTCAATGCCGATCGAACTCACAAACTCACCAGCAGCTTTGGCAGCCAGCAACCCGCCCAGCATCGGTAAGGCGGCTAAGCTCAAGAAAATATCTGAAGGAATTGGCAACTTGGGACTGTTGGGAGTTTGAGTTTTGGGTAAGTCTTGGTTTTCAGACGGCATAGATTCTTCCTGTGTGATTCAGTATCCTTAGTTTACAGCAGAAGGAAGAATAGCAAGGGTTTGAGCAATTAAGAACGTCCTAATCGTTGGGCGGGGTTGCTCAACAAGGGAAATAATCAACTTGACTAATGACTTATGACTTAGCTTAACTGGTCTAATTGTGCCAAAATACATTCGAGCTATAGCCGAAAAAAGTATTCCCCAACGGATCGCAGCCGAGGGAAGACAGAGATGGGCAGTAATGGTTAAACCAGATACAAAGCTTAAGCTCGGCAAATAAAAGAATTGTATGTAAAACCCTGTAAACTGTGCTATCTGTAGAAAACAAAACCAGCCTTGACGAAATTTAAAGTCCCATGTTGAATGCGAACGGGAGTATATTGGCAGACAATCGATCGCCCGCATCGCAGTGGGCCTGGTCCGCTTTAGGGCTGCCCGAAGTGCAGGTACAAGCGCGTTTGCGCGGAAATCACCTGCATATTTTGTGCGAAGCAGCGCTGTGTCCGTCTCAGGAATTGGTGACGGCGAGATTTAAGAGCGCGATCGAACAAACTGATTTAACGCGACTGTTGCCCGATCGAACTAAAATCTACCAATTGTTTCTGTGCGGCCGCAAACTCGGTTCCCGACAAAACGACTGGACTGTTCGGCTCGATTGCAGCGGTAAACAGCGACAGCCACAGCGACAGCCACAACAACCGGAACCAGAATCAAAAATTTCCGAAGTGCCACCACCAATGAGTCCCCCCGACAGCGAACCGCCAGCAAGTCCTAAAAAAGGCGGATTCTTCGGCAAATTCACCAAAGAAAACCGCAACTTCAAACTGAAACCAGAACCAGTAGAAACCCCGACACAAATGCCTCAGGTGCGGGAAGAAATGGATTTTGACACAGCAAGTTTCCCCATCGCCTCCCGGATTGAATACCCAGAAGTTTTTGAAACTTCCCCAGTGACGATCGACACTTCGGCAGCGCGAGAAGCTTTCAGTGCCCCCGTTTCTGCGAAATCACCGCAAATATCCACGCATCAGCAGGGAAGTCGCGGCGCGGTGGCTTTGATTCAATCCCCTGAAATACACTCCGGTGACAGCGATGATGGCGGTACATTGACGGTTTCGGCCGAAACTTTGGCGCGCCAGGGCTATCCAGAGGCGATCGCCAGCTATCTCAGCGAAATCCTTGGGCCGATGGGAGTTTCTGTCAAAGTCAGCATTCGCGAAAAAGAAGTCAAAAGCAGCCGGGAAACCCTGCACCCCAATGCGCCACAAATTCTCAAGTCCAAGGAAAGGCGGCTGTTAGTGCTGTGCGAGTCAGCTTACAGCCCCGAACCATCCTTGCTCGCAGAACCGATCGCCAGTAGGCTGCGGAAACTACAACTAGAGGATGTAGTCGAAGCAGTGATCGGCAGCCAAGTGAGCGGCGAATCGAAGCCGGACTGGCTGCTGCGGGTGGATTTGACACCGCCGGACACAATTCTCAAAGAATGGGCTCGCTGGGGAGACGTACAGTCGATCACCAAACTGCTTAACCAACACTTGGCGACATCAACAGTCGAAGTGCGAGCAACCCTCAAAGAAGCAACTCTGCACTTGTTTTGTAGCAAAACAGTCAAAAAAGGACAAAAACCCAAACGGCAAGAATACCCTGAACAACAGCAAACTACCGATGCGATCGCCCCTTTGTTAGCATCCTTCGCGCCCCAAGGCATCCGCGCAGCAACTATCTACGGCGTAGAACCCGCCAGCGACAGCAAAACGGAGCCGGAGTCGCCAGTGTGGATCGACTGGGTAGACTTACCAGCAGCGCACCACCCAGACTTAGCTGCAAACCCCAGAATATTGGCAGCCGAAGGCGACCAATTAGCCTTGACTTTTTTGCTCAACAGGTTTCTCAATCCCAATCTAAACCGGAAGCTGGAAACGGGAGGAATTCGGGCTGTGGCGCTGCACAAAGCCGACGTGCTGCACGTCATGACTGAAGCTGTGACTTGCCCTGCTCAGTCGAAGGTAGGCCCGCCAGTGGCTAAATTCTTGCGGCAGTTAAAAATTCCGGGAGTGGCTCTTGTGCGAGTCTACGGGCGCCGCGCTGGCCAGAAAATGCCCCTATGGCGCTACGGTATCGATCTTAAAACGGCGGTTGACGGGGAATCAGTACCAATACCCGCATCGGCTCCCTCGCAACAGGCTGTCTTGTCCAAGGAAGCGGTGCCGGAGTTTGCGCCGTCGGTGGCGGATGGGAGTTTTTCGGGTTTGGGAGAGAATTTGGTGTTCGATGCTCCGGCGCCCGACGACTGGCGGTCCCGCTTCAAAATCCGACTCCCCGGCTACAAGCTGGGCGAGCAGTTAGTTCATGCTGTGGTGCAGCCACTTGTCGCTTCGGGTTTGTTTGTTCCCAACGACGCTTTGTCAGTGAATGCTGCGGCGCCGGGGGGCGTGAAGGCCGATCGCGTGGCGGGAATGGCCTTGATTTGGCTGATCGCAGGCTGCCTGCTGACCTTCAATACCGATTGGTTCCTGGGTCTATTTCTTAAATCTGCGACGGTTAGTCAAGCTCCTAGAGCCTCCGAAGTTTGCAGCGGCCCAAATTGTCAAGATTCATCCCCCAAGCCTCATATCGACGTTCAAGCCTCTCTCACGAACCCCGATTCTTCCTCTCCCTCTCCCTCTCCGGTTCCTGAGTCTCAAGAGGTAAATTTGCCTCAAATTCCGTTACAACCATCGCCAGAACCCAGCGGAGACAAGGCTTTCAACGGTTCTGGGTTTACGAAACCGGGAAATACTAGCGTTCCTGTAGCTGATGTTGCTGCTGCTCCGGTGTTTCCGACTTTGAGGAGCGAGCAGCTTGATGAGCAGATTGCGCGCTACCAAGAGTACATCCGCCAGTACAAAAAACCGCCGGATATTTTAATTGTGGGGAGTTCTAGGGCGCTGCGGGGCATCGATCCGGCGGCTCTGGAAACGGCTTTGGCTGCTGGGGGCTATCCGGGGTTGAGGGCTTACAATTTTGGGGTGAATGGAGCTACTCTGCAAGTGGTAGATTCGATCGTCCGCCGGATTTTGCCGCCCCAACAATTGCCGAAATTGCTGGTTTTGGCGGACGGGGCGAGAGCTCTCAACAGTGGGCGGCCGGATTTGACTTTTAGTGCGATCACTTCTTCCGAAGGTTACAGACAATTAGCCAGGGGTAGTTTTTTGATCCGCACCAATCAATTAGAATCCCCAACAGCGAAGGAAATTGCCAACAATCCGATCGCGAGTGCTGGTGAATTGATGCACAATTTGGAACAAAGTCAAGCGAATGTTCAACAATTTTTGAGCCAAAAGTTGGTGGATAGTTCTGCAACTTACAAAAAGCGCGATCGACTCAAAGGGTTTTTGCGATCGATCGCTAATCCATCAGCCCCTGCTTTAACCGACAGCACCGCAACCGCAGCCGAAGACAAACCAACGACTGAAAAAGCTCAACCAACTGCTACTAAAGCACTCAGTGAATTTCAACCAAATGGCTTTTTGCCGATCGACATCCGCTTCAATCCAGATACTTACTTTCAGAAACACGCCAAAGTATCTGGATATTACGACACCGACTATCAAGATTTTAGATTGACAGGGGAACAAACTGTAGCACTCAAAAACATGATCGAATTTACCAAAGTTCGCAACATCAATCTCGTATTTGTTAATATGCCTCTGACGGTCGATTATTTAGACCCCGTGCGGACAGGTTACGAACAAGAATTCCGGCAATATATGCAACAATTAGCAGATCAAAGCGGACTAATTTTCCGAGATAATAGTTTATTGTGGCCCCAAGCACGGGAATCTTTTTCCGACCCCAGCCATCTCAACCGTTACGGTGCTCTTGCAGTTTCCAAGCGATTGGCTCAAGATCCGATGATTCCCTGGCCGGCGAAGAAGTAGAAGATGAGAATGGGAGAATGGGAGAGGGAGAGAATGGGAGAAGTTATAAGCTAGTGGGTAGCTAGGTTGTCTGTTATGTTCGAGGGAGATAGCGGGAAAAATACTCCTTGACGCACGCAGATCTCAGAAACCGGGTTTCTACGAATATTTCTCGTTACTAAACGCAAAATTGTCAGAGAAACCCGGTTTCTAGTCACCACGCGCGTCAACCATAAAACTATCGCTACCTGTTGTTAGAATTTAAATGATTTAAATCTTATGGTAAAGGCGGGTTCAGCAAGATTAATGATTGTTATTTCAATCATTAATCCTGGGATGCGACTATCTCAAAACAATTCTTTCCTGCAACTGGACACTGAACATGAAAAGATTAATTTTTTCTAAAAATAGCAGAAACAAACTGATTAAAAATCCCCGAAAAAATCTGCCTTTGATATTTTTTATACTATCTCTAGCATTTTTCCTGTTTAGTTTGTATAAAGGTTTATTTTTACCTTTTGCTTTATCAGCTCCGCCGCCCAACAAGGAACAAAGTACCGAACAGGAAGCTCTGCAACCCTTCGAGCAGGTTGTCAAAGACGCGCCAAAGTTAGAGGGACTATTTACACTTTACCGCAATCCAGCAACTAATAAAGTTTATCTGGAAATTAAACCGCAACAACTCGATAAAAAGTTTTTGTGTTTCGTGACATTAGCCTCTGGTTTGGGAGAAGGGGGCATTTTGAGCGGATTGCCGATCGGAGATTTCTTATTTCAACTGAGGCGCGTCCAGAATAACGTGCAGTTTGTCATACCGAATATCAATTTTCGCACCAGTGCGGGCGATCCGCAAGCGGGTTCGGTGGAAAGGGCATTTAGCGAGTCGATTCTCTATTCTTTGCCGATCAAAAGCATTCATCCGCAAAGGCAAACTCTGCTGATCGATTTAGGCGATTTGCTGATGAGCGACAAGCGCGATTTACCAGGGGTTAAAGCGATTTTGCCGGCGATTTTGGGGGCGGCTTACTCAATCGATGACGACAAATCTTATTTTAAAGATGTGAAAGCGTTTCCGCTGAATGTAGAAATTGCTTCTATTTACGGTTTTTCCAGCGATAATGACAGTGCTGTTAACTATTTACCTTCGATTCCTGACAGTCGCGCTTTTAACCTCCGCATTCACTACAGTTTCTCGGAAGTGCCACTGAATAACGGCTACCGCCCCAGACTTGCAGACGAGCGAGTGGGCTATTTTCTGACAGCATATAAAGACTTTTCTGACAACAGCGGCCGGGAGCCTTTTGTGCGCTATATCAATCGCTGGCATTTGCAAAAGCAAATCCCGACAGCGCCGCTGTCGCCTCCGGTGCAGCCGATCGTCTTTTGGATTGAAAATAATGTGCCTCTGGAATACCGAAATGCAATTCGTGAGGGGATTTTGGAGTGGAACAAAGCTTTTGAAAACGCAGGTTTTACTGAGGCAATTCAGGTTAAACAAATGCCGGATAATGCTAAATGGGACCCGGCTGATGTCCGCTACAATACTATTAGATGGTCAAGTTCTTTTGAGTCGGATTTTGCCGGACTGGGGCCGTCTCGCACTAATCCGCTGACTGGGGAAATTTTGGATGCTGATATTTTGTTGGATGCTAATATTGTCCGGCAAATTAAACAGGGATATCGGTCTTTGGTGGAACAAAATCGATCGCTAGGGAAGAGTTTTCAAGGGCGAAATGGCTCTAATACTAATCCCTGTCAGTTCGGGATGTATTCTCGCTATTTGCCGATGCTCGACAATGGGGATTTAGGAAAAAGCAGCGGGGAAAAGTCTCAAGGTGGAATTGCTGATGATTTACCGACTTTGGTGGAACGATATCAAGTGCAAAAGCGATCGCCTTTATCGCGCTTGATGTCGAGTTCTGATCTGTGCTTTGGGTTGGAATCGAGTCGGCAATTTGCGATCGGGGCAATGTCGATGTCGCTGTTGGACAATGCAGCGCCTAGCAGTCCAGCGATTGAGAATTATGTTAATGATTATATCCGATATTTGACTGCACACGAAGTCGGTCACACTCTCGGTTTGAAGCACAATTTTCACGGGAGCACGATGCTGCAACCGGAGGATTTAAACAATACTCAGGTAACTCGCACGCAAGGTATGGTGGCCTCGGTGATGGATTATGTGCCGATTAATTTGGCACCGGAGGGAACTGTTCAGGGTGACTATTATCCAACGATTGTAGGGCCTTATGACGATTGGGCGATCGAGTACGGTTACAAAGTTATGGGTGGCTTAAACCCCAACAGTGACTTACCAGCGCTGCAAAAAATTGCCAGTCGCGCGGGGGAACCGCAATTAGCTTATGCGCCGGATGAGGATACTGTTGACAATCTCGATCCCGCTGCGAATACCTTCGATCTCAGTGGCAATATGCTGAGGTATTCGCAATCGCAATTGGATAATTCTAGGGCAATGTGGAAGCGTTTAGAAAAGCGAATTCCGGTTGGGGAAGACGGTTATAACGAACTGCGGGTGATGTTTGATTCGGTGTTTGGGTATTATTTTCAGCAGGTGATGAATGCGACTTTGTATGTGGGGGGACAGTCGTTTAGTCGGATTCGCCCAGGAGATATCAATGCGAAATTGCCGTTTGTGCCGATCGAACTTTCGCAGCAACGAAAAGCTTTGGCTACCATTGACAAGTACGTATTTGCGCCCGATGCGTTTAGTTTTGCGCCGGATTTGCTGAATAAATTAGCACCTGCGCGTTGGGATCACTGGGGAAGTCCGGCTTTGGTGTTTCCTCTAGATTACCCGATCGGCGATCGAATTACTTTTATGCAGCGATTTGTGCTGCGAGTGTTGCTATCTCCGGTGCGGCTAACGAGGCTGCGGGATGCGGAGTTAAAATCATCGCCGGAAAGCGCTTTGAAGTTGCCGGAAATGTTTGATACCTTGCAAAAAGATATCTGGAAAGAGGTATTGCAGCCGGAAAAGAAGATCCAAATTTCGACTTTTAGGCGATCGTTGCAGCGGGAACATTTGGCGATTTTGATCGGCATGGTGCTGCGAAAAACCAGTGTTCCTGAAGATGCGCGGACTCTGGCGTGGTATGAGTTGCGGCAGTTGCGGGAGGGTTTGAGCAAGAGTATTCGGAATTTGGACAGGAATGCGGATGCTTATACGCGGGCTCATTTGGAGGAAACGCGCGATCGCATTTCTAAGGTTTTGAACGCACAGATTCAGTCGAATTAATCTTATAGCAACCGCCTTGGCGGTTGCTATAGTGTAAAAAATCAGTTTTAGTTTGCATCACAGAGGTAGCTTGGCAATACGATCCACCCATTCCTCTGCACTAGATGCGGCCCAAATCACCAGCAGTTCTTCGATGACAACTTCCATCGGTATTTTTCGGGAAACAATAATGACACCAGCACTCTGATTGGTAGTAATGAACTCAGCAAATTCCGATGGCATTGTTTTGCGATCGTGGCTGACAAGAACACGTCTTTGCTGTGCTGCAATTGCCAGCACATCTAAATCTTTAACGCCTTCTAACCCAGCAGCAAAAGCAGTTTGAAAGTCGATTGTAGATTCTCGTCGCAGTAATCCTGTGACGAGCGCCTGATTTAAGTCAGCATCAGCTTGATAGCGCACATTCACGATCACACCTGCTGTCTTGCTGCTTTAGCTGCCATCAGTTTGTTGTACAAAGCTGGATCGCTGGTTTGTAGAGGTTGAGGCATGGCATCAAATGCAGCTTCTTCGGCGGCTAAGTAAGCGTCGATTTCAGGGCGGTTGGCTAGATAAAAGGCGATCGCCCCATAAACCTGTTCCAGTGTCAGTAGTGGGAAAGACTGAACAATACTTTCGGGCGATAGTCCTTGTTGGAAAGCATAGGCGATCGAGTCCAGAGAAATCCGAGTTCCTTCAACCCAATAGGCATCATTCCGATACTCTATATAAGTTTTAACTGCTACAACTGGCATACATTTTTTGGGATTTTCACTACTTATTATCATAGACGGATTCGATGTTATCTTGGCAGCAACATCTATTTATCATTTTAGCGATCGGGCTTTCACCTTATCTCGAACTTCATCGCCTGGGACTTCTCGATTTTACTGCCCGCGTCCTGGTTTGCAATCTAGGAAACCTAATGCTTCTGTGTCGAGACAAATGGCGATCGAAATGGCGATCGAAACTGCGATCGGATATTCAATTTCCGCAGCACGCGCGATCGGAGCCGGAATTCGTTCTGGCAAGCGTCTCAAAATGACTTCGGCATCAGCAGGAGAAAGTTGTTCTTGAAGTTTGGCTTGCATGGCATTCACCTTTGGGTTGGAATTTGATAAATACATTCAAGCCACTACCCAACTCAGATTTAGCGGTCTAACGACCAAGCTCACCCGGCGCAAACAACCTCTCCAACTCAACGAAGAAGCTCTATACGGTCGGTGTGCAACGGGATTGTTATGCAGTCGCAGCTTGCAGCTAGGGTAATGGAATTCCTGCTGAACGAATAGCTAGCTTAACCACCCCTTTAACCACATCACTCACGGTCGCATCGCCCAATGATTGCCCCCACTTCAATAACTTCTCTTTGATTGTTGAATTGCTTTGGGCCTGAGTTGCTATATCTTGAGCAACCTGATCTTGAGCTACATCAACCGTTGCACCGTGCCTTTGCAACTGATCGATCAAATCTTGAATCTCTCTGGCTGCATCAGATAAGTCTTGACTCATATTGATATAGTTACCTTGAACATAGTTGCCAGTATTAGATTCGATGTAATTACCGCCACCTGTATTGATGTGTCTGTTTCCACTCATTGGTTGATTCGCCATTATTCGTACAACTTCCATAAGATTAGCATTTTCACGACGATAGCCTTCAATCTCCACGACACTCAGTTGAAGTTTACTCTGATAATTTTCTTCCAGAATCTTCAATTGGGCTGCATACTCTCGTTTCAAAAATTTCTCGACTTCTGCTTTTTCCGCTTCCAGTGGCACGTTGACTCGGACAACAAAAGCGCCATCATTTTTGTTCTCAATTGACTGAATCGATAACTCTGCTCCTTCTGCCTCAATCCTCAATTTATTAAATGAGATTAGCAAGGCATCCCAATCGATTCCATTCTGAAAAATCAGAATGACGGTATTAAGCGCTTTTTGAAATAACTTGGTAAACTCGCCTGGTGCAAAATTTTGATTTGGGTCGCTGGGAAGACGCTCTTGATCAGGAAACTTCTGATAAACGTATTCGCAAACTACATCATCTAGTTTCGTGGAGGAATTGATGAGCCAGTCTTCTATACAAGCACCTGTTAGATTTGCTTTTGTAAAGTTTGCACCTAAAGCTTGACATCTGGATAAATTTGCACCACTAAGGTTGGCATTAGAGAAGTTAGCTCTTGTGATCTCGGCTCGGATAAGACTCGCTCTACAAAGGTCTGCATCAGCCAAATTTGCATCAGTCAAATCTACTTCAGCTTGGTTCGTCTCTACAAGATTTGCTTTGACAAGAATTGCTGAAACCAATCTTGACTTCACTAGAACAACTCCCTCTAAGTTGGCTCCACTTAAGTTTGATCTTTCAAGATTGCATCCCTCAAGCTTAGCTTTGGACGGTGGATAGTATCCACCTTTTGGCTCACTTAAAACACATTCGCTCAAGTCGCTATTGCTAATGTCTAAACCACTCAAATCAACATCAAGTAGCCTAGCTCGACTCAAATTAACCGACCTAAGTTTTGTTTTATTATCTAGCCTTGCTTGTCTAAAACGAGACTCACTCAAGTCAGACCCATAGAAATCAGCCCCACGGAGATCAGCCCAGCATAAATAGGCTGTGCGTAAGTTAGCATCTCTAAAACTACATCCTCTTAAGTAAGTGTTTTTGAAATTTACAAGTTCAAGGTTATAACCATCCAAATTGTGCGGTTGGTTTTCTTCCTCATAGTCGAAGAGATTACCAAGATAAATCACACCTGAATTTGCCTCTCTCCAACGATTCCACGCTTCCACCCCTTGTCCAAGCATCTCCAAAGCTTCTTCCTTGAACCGATCCATCATAAATCTATGCAGTCACTTTATACCGTGTAATGCTTGAGCAAAATTATTCCCATCTGAACACTTATTAGAGCATTGGACTAAGCGAAATTGTTTTCACACTGACCCGATTTATGAGCGGCATAACTTATAATTGTATCGCAGTTGCGGTACAATACCCTATACAATAGAAAAATACCGCCGATCGCTAATGTATTTCACCAAAAGTAGCAGTAATCCACACAGCAATGGCTGGCGGTAAATGAGCATTCAACTAAATAGTCATGCGGCCAAAATAGGACGAGCGAGCTTGCGGACTGCATACAGAAGCGCAGCTTTAATATAGCGTTTCTCAGAAAGATGAGGTATGCTGAGTTATGCTACAAACCTTACACCAGCAAGCTTTTAAGGTCAAAATTCGTACCTCACCAATGCGAGAAAGGCTATATCGTCAACTTCCAAGTCTGGCAATTCTTCTAGAATTTGCTCAAAACTCAAACCAGCAGCTAGCAACTCTAGGATATCGATGACTCGAATCCATATTCCCCCGATGCAGGGACGATTGCCATATTGTCTTGTGTTCACTGTGATTCTGTCAAACAGATAAGCAACGGATGCTGGCATTGGTTAAAATTGTTTAAAATCTTTGTCTCTAGCTTACCTCATTTATCGCTCCAAATTCACACCGCGATATAATTCTGCGATCGCAACTTCAAGCTCAATACTCTGTAACATCACTAAATCGCCCGCACCATAAACCACCGTTTCCCACCGTTCCCCATTCCCATCTTTCACCCGACGGCGACACTCAACTCGCATCTCATCCTGCGCGATTAAAACATACTCTTCCAAGGATTCCAACTGTCGATAATCCTCAAACTTATCAGTGCGATCGAACTTTTCAGTCGAAGGAGACAGCACCTCAGCAATCAACTTAGGATAGCGCTTCACATAGCGATCGCTCCTATCTCGCGGATCGCACGTCACAAACGCATCGGGATAATAGAAAAACTCACCTGCATAATTCACCTTCACATTACCCGATCGCACAGAGCAACCGAAATCGCGAACCTTGTGGCGCAAAAGTTCAATTAGATTCAATGACAGTTCATCATGATCGTCGCTACCTCCCGCCATTGCGTAGACTAAGCCGCGCTGATATTCATGGCGGACTTTATTCTCATGTTCCAGGGAAAGGTACTCTTCGGGGCTAAATCCAGAGGGGATGGCAATCATAGTATTGCAGGCGAATTTCATAGCTTAATTGTAGCGATTTTCGAGATACGGACGGTGATAGAAACAACGATACGCTCGTAGACATGATTGAGCAGGGCATCTAGCTGCTTTTGTACAACTTTCAAGGTGATAATAGTATAAGTTATGTCGATTTATTTGCCCGATCGCTCTTTTTTAACTGTAGATTAACGCAGATTAACGCTGATGAAAGCAGATTGGAGAATGACTAAGCTGTTCCACATTTAAACTGCATTATTTGTAGTCTATACCCCATACGGTAAGGGGTTCAGGCAAGAAATTTAAATGAATAACAGCTTATTGCTATTTTACCATAAACAAAACCCGCAAGATGCGGGCTTCATTTTAATAATTGCTATTTAACTGATTATTACATCACAACTGTACTAATCAAACTTTGCACATTTTGGACAACAGCAGTAGTAAAGTTATGAGTCGCAGGCAAACTGTCAACCACGATTCCCGCGCACAATAGCATCAGATACAGAATAGAGTATTTGAAGAGCGATCGCGCTACGTTCTTATCTTCTGGAGTCTGCAACAGCAACCAAGCCTTTTGAGCAAAAATAGCACCGAGGAAAATCGCAGTACCTGCATACACCGGGCCGGCTAAATTCAGCGGATAGACTAGCAGCAAAGTTGCAGGAAGCATCAATAAGGTGTAAATCCAAATTTGGCGGGCTGTCTCTTCGTCGCCTTCAATTACCGGCAACATCGGTACTCCTACTCCCTCGTATTCGTCGCGAATCATCATTGCTAAAGCCCAAAAATGCGGCGGTGTCCACAGGAATATAATCCCGAATAGCAGCCACGCACCCCAACTCAAATCTCCCGTCACCGCAGCCCACCCAACTAAAGGAGGAATCGCCCCTGCTGCACCGCCGATGACGATGTTTTGCACGCTGTGGCGCTTCAGCCAGTGCGTGTAAATTAGGACGTAGAAGACTATGCCGGACATTGCTAGCAAAGCGGCTAATAAGTTGGCGACAACTGTAAGCAATGTAAAGGATATTGTCGCTAGGACGATCGCAAATATCAAAGCATCCCGCTTCTTAACTCGCCCCGAAGGAATCGGCCGCCACCGGGTGCGCTCCATGATATAGTCGATGTCGCTGTCGTAGATGCAATTGATTGTATTGGCGGAAGCCGAAGCTAAAGCGCCTCCGGTAATAGTTGATACCAGCAATAGCGGATCGACTTCTCCTTTGGCGGCCATCCACATTCCTGCTGAGGTGGTGATTAGCAGCAGTAAAATAATTCTGGGTTTTGTTAGTTGATAGTAACTTTTCACAACTTGCGAAAAGTTTTCGTGGAGGCGGGGCCTGTCGTTGGTAAGGATTTCTTGCATGGTTGTAAGCTGTTAGTAATTATTTGTGAATTCGTCATTAGTCATTAGGTTGGAGTGGCGGGTTTTACGATAAATATTTGATGTAGCTACAAGGATTAATAAACCCGCCGCCTCTTACTTTAGTCTTATCTCTCAAGCTGATAAAACTCGATCGCGCCACGCTAGAACACTAAAAGCTACCAGGGTTCCCAGCAATGCTGCACCGACTGCTTGGTGCGCGACTGTCAGCGGTTCTACCTGAAGGTGCAGCCGGAAAGTTGCTAATCCTAGAACTAATTGAACAATCAGACAAACACTGGCTAAATTTCCTAATTTTCGCAAGCTTGAACTTAGTGCTGGTTGTCGCCAAGCCATGACTGATAATGCTAAAGTTGCTGCGGTAGCGGGTACGATGCCGGCGATGTGGCTGTTCATTACCGAACACAATTCTGACGAGCCCAAACATTGATGCAGCGCCCATCTAGAGCCTACTAATGCTCCTAGCAGGCTTTGTAGGTAAACTAACAATGCTGCGATCGAACTTACCCATGCTAATTTGTTTATATTGCCCGTAGCTTCGTAGGGAGTCAGCATAAAACCGATCGCTAGCAGGGCGCAAAAAAACAGTAAAGCCGTTCCCAAGTGAGCGGTAACGATGTCAAATCGCAGCAGTTGCGTCACAGTGAGGCCGCCCAAGACGCCTTGAAAAAGGATTAAAAATACAACCCCGGCGCTGGCGAGTGGCAACCACTTCGGTAGGCGGCTGCGGTAGAATACAGAAACTCCTAAAAGGGCGATCGCGCTTAAGCCAATTGCTGCTGCATCCAATCGGTGAAACCACTCTAGAAATACCTGCAAATTCATTTGCGCTGCGGGTATTAATTGACCGTAGCACAGCGGCCAGTCCGGGCAAGCGAGCCCCGCATTCATCACGCGCGTGGCGCTGCCTACAGCCATCAACAGCCAGGTTGCGATCGCAATTTTCCACACTAGGCCGCGGATAATATCTTTTGGCTGCCACTGCACTCCTGCTGCTGCTTTTGGCTGATTTAAAACTGAGTTTGCCATGAACTTTACCTTAGCCTTTGTTATCGATCGAGCTTAATTAAATATTGCGGTTTTGTTTTGGCTGAGCTTAGCCGAGCTTAACACTTGTTTTTTCTGACAATCTGTCATAATTCCTACCTTAGCGACTCTTTTATCTAATTAGTTTGTCTTTAGATATTTTTCAACTTTCCTGTTTATATTACAAAAGATTGCAGGATTTTTGCTAAACTTCAAAAAACTTTAATCTTTCACGCCAATCTTCGATGGTTTACAACTCCCCCACTGTCGGTATTTCGATCAAAAATAAAAATATAATTAAAAAAAAGCTAGTTAATGTATAATTGTGATAGGCGTTGAAAAGTGTTTAGATTCGTTTTTCTGCCTCCAGCCTCCAGCCTCCTGCCTCCTGCCTCCTGAGTCGTTGAATCTAAAACCTAAAATCTCAAACTTTGCAGCCATGTCCCAAAAAAACGAAACCGCTGTTTTAGCATTATCGCTCCTAATTACGATCGGGCTAGCCGGCACAGGTATTTGGTGGCTGACAAGCCGCGGCGGCATTACTCCCGAAGCTTCATCACCCCAAAATCCGACAGTTTCCAAATCCCCGACGGAGAATTCCCCGCAGTCAGAGCAAGCAATCCAGCAGCGTCTGAGTGCCGGAAAAAAACTGCTAATTTCAGACAAAGCAACCACAAACAAACAAGCAGCAGTACAGGCTTACGCATCTGGCAACTACAACGCCGCTATTTCCGACTTACAAGCTTCACTGAAAACCAATCGCAACGATCCCGAAGCACTAATTTACCTCAACAACGCCCGCATCGGCAACCAAAAATCCTACACAATTGCCGCAGCAGTTCCCATTGGCGCCGATATCAATGGTGCTCAAGAAATTTTGCGGGGCGTTGCTCAAGCTCAAAATGAAATCAACCAAAGTGGCGGCATTAGCGGTACTCCATTAAAAGTGCTAATTGCTAACGATGACGACAACCCAGAGATTGCTTCGCAAATTGCCAGTGCTTTAGCAAATAATTCAGAAGTCTTAGGAGTAATCGGGCATTTTAGTTCAGATGCAACGCTAGCAGCCAGCAAGATTTACCAGCAAAATCAATTAGTAGCAATTTCTCCGATTAGTACGTCTGTGCAACTCTCAGGAATTGGCAGCAACATATTTAGGACAGTGCCGAGCGATCGATTTGCTGCGAATGCTCTTTCTCGCTATATGCTAACAAAATTACAAAAGAAAAAAGCTGCTGTATTTTTCAATTCTGCTAGCAATTATAGCAAATCTTTGAAAAGTGAATTCACGACTGCTCTTTATGGAGATGGCGGACAAGTAGTATCGGAATTTGACTTTGCTAAGGGCAATTTTAATGCTACCGAAAGCTTTAAAAGCGCGATCGCCCAGGGAGCAGAAGTGATTATGTTAGCCGCCAATACCGCCACGCTTGACCAAGCTTTGCAAGTAGTGCAAGTAAACGCCAAACGGCTACCGTTACTAGCAGGAGACGACGTTTATACTGCTAAAACACTGCAAATTGGTGGCGCAGGAGCAGCAGATATGGTGCTGGCTGTTCCTTGGCACATTCTGGCAGATCCGCAGTCAAGCTTTCCCCAAACATCCAAACAACTTTGGAATGCTGAAGTAAGTTGGCGCACAGCTTTAGCCTACGATGCGGCGATCGCCCTAATTGTCGGTTTAGGGCGCAATCCGACTCGCACAGGCATTCAACAAGCTTTATCGGCACCGGATTTTTCGGCAACAGGAGCATCGGGCCCGATTCGATTTTTACCTTCGGGCGATCGCAATCGAGCAGTTCAATTAGTAATTGTTAAACCGGGAAATCGCACCAGTTACGGTTACGATTTTGTGCCGATATCCGGTTTATGAATTGTATTGAACAAGCAAGAAAATACCTCTTGCAAAAATTACACACTCTCTTGAAATTATCGGCGTTGATCTGCGTTGATCTACCTTGCATCTACGGTTGATTAATCAATCAAAGATTTATGCCAGAAGTCTAGCTAATTGGATCTAAACTTGCGAAACCCCGATCGGTCTAACTTGCCTGTTTCTCTCAAAAATAGCCCTCGGTTTCAAAGCAATTCTCAACAACAGCCACAGCGATCGCCATTCTCCGGGCGTTTCCAGCCGTTTCCACTGGCCGGGGCGACAGTAGAGCATTTCGATCAAACAGCGGTGTTGACTAATGTTTAGGCGATCGAACACAATTCGCACAGTCGGAAATTCCGCAAAACTGCACCCTGCTGCATCCCGAAGACTAGACTTCAAGTGAGATTTATCGCTAATCAACTCAATCTTAGCCACAGGAATCAAACATTTCTCTTCCATAATTTCCAGAGTCGCCGAGTCGCAATCAATCAAATGCTTGTCAAAACTAGCTTCGTTCAACTCCAGAATAGGCGACGGTAGGGATATCCTCGCTTTGACGGCCACGCTGCGAGCGATCGCTCTCATTTTACCATCCGATAAACTTGTCTCAACAGCATATTTGGGCAACATCTCTGCTGCGGTAAAACTCTGATTACTGCCTTTACCTTTCACCGCAAAACTCGGCCGTTCAGTCAAAGCAACTTCAGCGCCACTTTCCGAAATTACAGTTGTTATTCCCCAAAAACTTTCACCTCCCACATTCAACTGCACCACCCTACGCAAATTGAACCATTCGTAAATGTCCGGCTTAGGAATATCCACCAAAATTAGCAGCGCAATTCCCAGCATCAGCAAGTTGTAAGCACTCCAAATCCAGCCCACACTCACACCTTTTAACAAATCAGCACTTGCTGATATTGCCTCCAAGCTGCCAACATTTTTAACTAAATGAATGTTTAAATTATGCAACAAACTGAATGCTGTAGCTGCGAATAAGATAATCAAAGGCCATCCCAAATTCCAGTTAAAACTAAAGCGATCGCTCGCAATTCCTTTGGGCGTTACCTTAAACCCTTTCTGAAAGGGATTCAGCATAGCACTCACCACCGCCACCGCTAAAGGAATACACTGCACGAACGAGTAAACATCGGAAAGCAAAGCCGATCGCGATTTGCGGTTCAGCCAAGAAAACACAGTAACTTGCACCAAATAGTAAGGCAGAAAAAAGTAGAGCAATTCCCGCGCATTTGTCCGCAAAGGAAGTACGCCGAGAAACGAATAAGCTAAAGGCATCAACAGAAATAAAACCCTGGTTAAACTGGTAAACCAGTGCAGCAATCCTTCCAGGTGACATAGCCTTTGTACCAATCTGAGGCCGCGAATCGTTAAAGGATTGGAATCAATAAAAAATGCTTGAAGCGTGCCTTGCGCCCAGCGCAGCCTTTGAGTTAAATGAGCTTCTATATTTTCAGCAGCCAAACCAGCACTCAATTTTTCATCTAAATAAACTAAACGATATCCGGTGGCTGACAGTCGAATTCCGGTAAAATAATCTTCGCAAACTGAATCTGTGACAAAGCCTCCCACTGTTTGTAGCGCGCTGCGCCTCATCACAAAAGACGTGCCAGCACAAATTACGCTGTCGGCGCTGTCTTTGATGATTTCAATTTGCCTGTAAAATACTTCTTCTTCCGGCGCGAGCACATTTTCTAAACCTAAATTGCGGGCGATTGGATCGTGGTTGTAAAAGCTTTGCGGTGTTTGAACGAGGGCGATTTCGGGATTTTGAAAAAAGCCAACTGTTCTGGTTAAAAAGTTTTTAGTAGGAATGAAATCTGCATCGAAAACTACAATTAGTTCTCCATTTGTTAGGGCTGTGGCGTGATTGATGTTGCCAGCTTTGGCGTGACTATTATCGGGTCTGGTTATATACTTACATCCCAGTTCTTGGGCTAGCAATTTAATTTCAGGGCGCTTTGTATCGTCGAGCAAATATATTTGTTTGTTGGGATAATCTAAAGCTTGACAGCCGATGATAGTGCGCCTCAAAATAAAAAGCGGTTCGTTGTAAGTTGGAATATAAATGTCTACGGATGGGGCAAAGTTTCCCTCTGCAACTGCAACTGCCATGCGATCGGCTTCTCGATGCCTGTCTTTCATTCTCAGCATTAAATACAGTTGAAGGCTGCTGGTGAACACCATCAGCATTTCTAGGAAAAACAGCCCCAAACTAAAGATACCGTTGAGGGGATCGCTTAAATTTAGGGTAACGAGCGATCGCCACAAAACGTAGCGAATGGTTAAAGCCAAAACTATGGCGACTACCACAGCCCGCGACCATTTCTGTGGTTGAGGCGAAATTTTTATTGCAACTAAAGCGGCCGAGACAAGGGCGAAAGTCGGCAATAACAAATAAATCTTGCTCGCATCGGGTACTTGCAGCCAGACAGGCGGGTTTTGCTGCCAAGTGTCGATTGTGGCAAAAATACCGCTGACAGTGCCTTCACCGCTAAACCAGGCGGAGGCGATCGCACCTGCGAAAGCAACCGACCCCAACACGACTAGCGTTGCCATCTGCACGCGCCAAATCCGCCCCAAAAAGCGGCGTTTTAAGTCTTGAAGGTCAAATCTTGAATTTGTCATAAAAGGTGAAATTCCCGATCGTGTTTGCAACAGTCAGGGTTTCCTGCTGTTCACTTCTTAATCCCGTTGAAAATTTCGACAGACCCCACTTAATATATTTATATTTTTTAACATTCTGACAATTTGATGATAGTTCACTTGCTTGCTGATGGCAAACTGCTCAGCAAGTCCAATCCAGGCCAAGTATAGCAACAGATCCTTGAGATTGCGTGCGATCGGAACAATACAATTGGTTTGTAGCACGGAATGCAAGTCCTCATCGAACTCTGCGGACTTGCATTCCGAACTATCAAACGCGATCGAACTCTGCGGATTTAAGTCCTCACTACAAACGTGTTATTCGCCTCTGTGCAGTTATTACAAAAAAAAATAATCGTGTCTACAAATCAAATATGATTGCTATCTCAAACGATAGCAATCACTAGGGCTTAATAATTAGACGAATTTGACATCTAACTAAAGGTAGATAAATTTTATATTAATTTAAAAAGATTACCGCGATCGCAGCACAAAAACTTAGCCAACAAAAAACTAATCAGAAATTTCTAATTGCGAGATTGCATAGCGGGCGACAGCCAAACCAACTCTCGCCTGTTCTATTTCCGACAATTGGGCCCAAGGTCTTTTCGTCTCGATGACCACTTCCACCCCGGACGAATCAGCCTCTCGCATGGCATAAGCCAAAGGACGCGCCAACACCTGCAAATCTTCCTCAGCCCACTGAGGCAAAATATCTAACACGCACTCAACCATTTGGTCAGCTAAAGATTGATATTTAACAGTTGCGTTTTGGACGCTTTGAGCGATACGGGCCAGAAAATCTTGAGGAACGAGAGCAAATTTCTCGCGCAAAGACTTTTGCACGGCGCTAGAGAGCCAAACTTGTTCTAATTGCGCGAATAAAACTCCCGACTTCTGGGCAATATCGCTGTCGCTGAAGGAATCAAATAGTGCAAATTCCTGCTCTAGATCCGTCAAATAAGATTCTGATTCAAGCTGTGCAGGATTCCAGGGATAAGCAACATCAGTCTGAACGATTGTGGCGAGAAGCTCCATCTGGGCCTGAGGAAGCGAGTCGCGAAAATATTGAGAATCAGGAGATTGGGTAGCCATGATGTAATACCTAAGTGCTTCAAGGAAAATACAGAAGGGGGACTGTGCCAAGAGCTAGTTGCGAGCTGCCAGTGGTGAGTAAACTATTTTAACTTCCGACTTGAGACTCAACGCCCAGAACTTTGCTGTGCCGATCGCCTTCATTAGCTACACGCGCACCTTAATTGGTTCCGCAATCAGTCTCACTGTAGCCCGAAGTTTGTGGAACCTCAATAGTGAACTCAAAAATCTGACCTTGAGAACTACCAAATTTTAGCTGAGTGCCCGATTGCAGCAGCAGTTCTTGGTGGTGAACTCTCACCCATCCCTCCGGCCCCAAAACTAGAGTCCCGTAGCGAGAAAAATCGCGCAGGAAGTAGCTAGATTCGCCCCGGCTATCTCCGATACTGTTGCGACAGAAAATCTCGGCGTGTTTTTGAGAAACCCACTGTTCTCGAATCACTACGTCGTTTTCTTCCCAACGGCCGACTCGAACCATACCAGCGCTAATCGGCCAAACCTGATTCGCCGATTCGGTAGATTTGACATTTGGTCGATCGCGCCCCCGCAAGTAAGCACAAGATGGCAAACGTCCCAGCCAAGTAGAAGAATTCAAAGGCAATTCAGTTTTGAGATCATCTACCGGTTCAGTCAGTTGACCGTCAAACTCCGGGTGCATATACAGTACGGGCAGCGTCCAAGCCGGTTGATTGAACTTGTACAGTGTCAGTAGCTGCTGTCTGGCGATGGCGACGGCGCGATCGATCGACATCCGCCCGGCCAAAGCTCGAGCAAAAGTTTGGATAAAACTCAGGGCTTCGCGATCGGCGATCGAGTCCCGCATCCCCAACACCGCCGGCACCCCGTGATGAATCAGTACCTCAGCCAAACTGCTACGGGCGATCGCCTGTTGCTGACTGTTATTTAAATGCAGCCTCTCCACCGCCGGCTGAGCTCCCCAACAGGCATTAAACACCGCCAGAGTCACGCGGCATCGAACCAAAACCTGAGCCAATTCAGTACCGTTAATCACGTTATCCGGGCCCAAAAATAGCAAACCGCCGTCAGGGCCCGGTATCCCGTGACCGGCGTAGAACAGGATGTTATAAGCTTGCGTTTCCAGCCGAGAAATTAGTTCCGCCGGAGTAGGTTCGATCAGAGTATCGACGCGAGTGGGAACGCTGATGTCAAAATATTTGCCACTATCATCGGTTTGAAAAGCACTCTTGAGAACGCCAGCTAGGACAACTGCTTCTGCTTCCAACTGCAAATGATGGTTGTTGCCCCTGGAAGATTGAGAATTAGCACCGTAGCCTGGTTCTGCTTGTCCCAAAACTAGCAAAATGTTTAGCGACTCAGCAGGACGCAGGGGCGGCAAAGGCTCAACATTGCTGGTAGTGCGGCTGAAAAGCAGTTGCTGCGACAGAGAAATTGCCGGTTGACCGGCTTGAGGCTGCATAATTTCCCAAGGCAAAGCAATTAAATAGGGTTCGCGCAAATCTATCCGCACTCGCAGGGGTAGATTTTGCCCGATCGCGATACCTTTACTTTCCTGGAGACTACCCTGGATCGGCCCTTCAAACAGCCACTGCCAGAGGTTAATCCCCAACTGCTGCATCAGGCGGCTGCTGTAGCTTGCAGGTGGCTGTGGCGGGTTTTGCTCACCCCTCTCCAACAAACCCCCTTGACCGATACGGAGCGGCACAGGGGGCATCGGTGGGAGTGACTGTAGGGAATTAGGGGCTCGTTTTTCAATTTCTGCCAGTAGATTCTGGTTGTTTTCCGGCGAGACGAAACTGCCATCAGGATTTAGGGGCAATTCGTGAATTGTCCCGGAGGGCGAAAACATTTCCTGCCAAGCTTTCCAAGATTGGGATAGGGCAAGCGGCCACATACAGTCGTGGTGAACGTACCCGCTGGGATAGGGAGCTTGTAGAACCCAAGTGGCAAAATGGTTTGCCCCAGCGGTTCTCAGGCGAGCGATCGCTATACTGAGGCAAGGACTTTCAGGGCGCGCCATCTTACGACTCTGGATATAAGGTTGATCGACTTTAACTATTCGTAGTTTATCGGGTTTGGGGTGCGATCGAGCGCGAGAGATTACTTGATAAGTTTTTAATTTTACTTACCGCCCAAAAATTTCTCTAACTTTGGTACATCCACCCAAGTTCCAGTAGCATTTGACTCCTGAGTCAAATCCATCAACAACTGCGAGTAAACCCCTTCTTTGAGCGACGGTATCAAAGATTTCCCCGCATCAATTGATTCCACCCACCTATCTACTACTCGAATAAACGGTGCAATTCTCCCGTCTGGATAAACTTGAGGAAACTCCAATCTTTGAGGAATTTTAATTTCAGCTAAAGGTTCTCCAGATTGGGAACCCCACAAACGAAATCCGTGGACGTAATCCTGCTGATTGTCGCTTCCCAACACCAACGTACCCTTACTCCCGTAAATTTCCACCCAGTGTCCCCGCCCTTGATAAGTAACAGAACTCAAACAAACTTGACAAGGCGTTCCTCCGGCTAATTCCAACATCAACGTGCAAGAATCATCGGCATCCACTAATTTTAAATTTCCCGAATCATGCGGATCGGGTCGCTCCGAAATTCCTGTAATCAGTTGCCCAGAAAGCCTCTGCGGCGGGCCGAACAGCCAGCTCATATAATCAAAAACGTGAGAACCTGTCGCGCCCAAAACTCCGCCGCCTCGCTCTTTTTGCGCGTACCAATTCCAAGGACGAGCAGCATCAGCGCGCCCCGACACCAACCAATCAATCTTAATTAAACGGTTTTCTCCGACATATCCTGCTGCTAATAATTCTGCTAGCATTTGCCATGCGGGGATGAACCGAAATTCAAAATCCATTGTGGCAATTGCTCTCGAACCATTGTTGTTAAAATTAATTGGAGATTCGCTGTTTGCTAATCGGTAAAGTTCCCTAGCTTCATAAGCTGTCAGGGCTGTCGGTTTTTCTAATAATAAATGTTTGCCTGCTTCTAAGACGGTTTTTGCCATTTCAAAGTGCAAAAATGGCGGTGTAGAAATGCTAACGCCCGCTACTTCTGGGATGGCGACTATATCTGCGATCGAGTTGCAAGCGTAGGGGATATTGTGGGCGGTGGCGATCGCCTGAGCTTTGTCTAAATTCCGGTGGTAAACAGCCACAACCTCAGTTCGGTGATGTGCCTGGAATCCGGGAAGGTGCACTTTTTGACCGAAACCTGTACCGACTACTGCAACGCCTATTTTTGACATAATTTAATTATTGGGAATTGTTAATTGTTGACTGTTGACTGTTGGCAGTTGGCAGTTGGCAGTTGGCAGTTGGCAGTTGGCAGTTAGTTGTTAGTTGTTATTTGTTAGCTGCCACCAATAACTAATGACCAATAACTAATAACTAATAACTAATAACTAATAACGACTAATCAATGACTACTGACTACTGACTACTGACTACTGACCACTGACCACTGACTACTGACTACTGACTACTGACTAACTACCCATTCAATTACTTGTTTGCCCAAACTAACGCCGTCAAACAAGTCAATTTCTCTGATCCCTGTAGGGCTGGTGACATTAACTTCGGTGAGATAACCGCCGATGATATCAATGCCGACAAAGTACAGCCCGTCTCGTTGCAGCACCGGTTCTAGCTGAGTGCAAATTTGATATTCGCGATCGGTAATTTCGGTTTTTGCGACTCGGCCACCGACGGCCATGTTGCCGCGAAATTCATTGCCGGTGGGAATGCGGTTAATAGCACCGATGGGCTGGCCGTTCAAGAGGATGATCCGTTTGTCTCCGTCTTTGGCTTCGGGCAGATATGTCTGAACCATGACTGGGATTTGCCCTTGTTGAGTGCTAATTTCGACTAGGGAGTTGAGATTGCGATCGCCCGCCTCCAAGAACAAAATCCCCTCGCCAGCTTTACCGCCCAAGGGTTTAAGAACTGCGGCTCCTTTTTTCTCAACAAATTGCCGAATTACCTGCTTATTTTGAGAAACAATGGTTTCGGGGATCGCTCCTTCAAATTGCAAAGCATACATTTTTTCATTCGCCGCCCGCAATCCTTTGGGACTGTTAACGACCAAAGTTTTAGCGGGATCGATGCCGTCTAGAAGGTAAGTTGCGTAGAGGTAAGGAACGTTGACTGGGGGATCAGTCCGCATGAATACTGCGTCCATTGCTTCGAGTGGCTGCAATGTAGGCGGTTCTACTTCGTACCAAGCCTCAGCAGCCTCCCAGCGTCCCTCTACCTGTGTTACTGGGGTGAGTGTTACCTGACTGAGCATTGCCCAGGTTTTACCACCGATGACGCTTAATTCGTTGGCTTGAGTCGCCCACACTTCGTGACCCAAATGTTGAGCTGCTTCCATCAGCGCTACGCTGGTATCGTGTCCTGGAATTAGTCGATCGAGCGGATCGATGATGAATGCAAATTTCATGGTCAGTTACAATTAAAAATTGATCGAAGGAAAATTTGGGAAAATTCAAAATTCCACGGGGAATGCCTCATGTTGCCGCTAGCAGCGGATCGAGCAGGCCTTGAGCATCTAATTCGTGCATTTCGTCGCAGCCGCCTATGTGTTGGTCGTTGATGAATATCTGGGGCAGGGTGCGGCCTCCGTTGGCTCGATCGGTCATTTTATCGCGTGCTGCTGTATCTCCGTCGATCGCGTATTCTGTAAACTCAACCCCTTTTCGCTTCAGCAGTGCTTTGGCACGAATGCAAAACGGGCAGGTTCTCCAAGTGTAAATTTCTACTTTAGGTATCATCGGACGCTCACACAATAACAATATTTTTTTATTGTAATCTTAACCAATCTTATTTTAATTTTTATATAGAGCAACCGCGCCCGACGGTTACAAAGTTCTCGGATTGCACTTTCCCCATGCAATCTAGGGCTTTTAATTTCCTGGCGTTCAATCGCTAAACTATTCTTCCTTCTGCTCCAGTTACACGCCGCAAGCTGTAAGGTAATTATCTATACATTTTTGGTGGTTTTATCTAAAAAACAAAAAAACACTCGCGCTTCAAAAAACGGAGAGATGTTGAAAACAAGCAGCAGCTTGAGCCTGCTTACCGTTGCTGACCGACCTGCTTGTTTCGTTTTCTGGCGGAACAGATAATTCCTGCGCCTGTCAGTAAGAGTGCTACCACAGTACCTGGTTCTGGGATAGTTGTTCTCCTGATGACGGGTGGGTTGTAGTTTGGCAATATCGGCTTGGGCACTGGTAAAATCAGCGGAGGCACTACGGGCGACGCGATCGGTTGTTGTGGTATGACCGGTATTTCCGGTGCGGTTAATAGTGGTATCTCGTCTACTGTTGGTGATGGTGATGGTGATGGGACTACCGGGGGTGTCTGCACCACGGGCTCTACTATTAGAGGGGGTGGTGATTGGACTGCCGGCACTACGGGTTCTATTATCGGTATCGGCGTTGCGAATGGAACTGCCTGCGCTTCCGGTACCGCGTCTCGCACAGGTGCTTGTGATGCCGGTACTGCGTCTCGTAAGGTTGTTGGTGATTGGGGGCTGGGGGAATTATCAGGCACGCAGGCACTTGAATAGTTTCCGGGCCCGCACACATCGATTGCTGCTGAAGCCGGAGGGGCGGCAGCTAGATAGTAGAACCCTGTTGCCATTGTGGCAGAGAGTCCAATTGCTAGTTTTGCCAGTGGCGTACACATAACTATTTAGTTAAACAGTGGTAAAATCGCAGAATTGAAATAGTGCTAGAGATTAGCGATGCACGGCGGGCATAGATTTTAGAGTTCTTACCATAAGTTGATGTTTTCTCTCCCGGACGCCTGTAAAATATAGTATAGCGCTTGAGGCGATCGCCCAAACACTTTGATCTTATTTTTTTCACCCTACTCGCGTAGCGTGGTTTGCACCGTCTGGCAACATCTTTTGGCAACCTCTCAACCAACAGCCCTTACAGCCATTAACCAAGAGAGTTTTTACATTGACCGCCTGAAGTTAATTATGTAACCGATCGCCAACTAGCTCTGCTGTATTCTAATTAGCAATCCACAATCTGACTATTCTTTTATAATCTCATGGTTCGACGAGATCTGTCCTCAGTATATGTACGTATATTCCCGACTGTCAACTACTTAAAAGGAATATTTAAGTATTTACCGAGGGTAGAGGGCGTATTGAATGAGCTGCGCTAGTCGATCGCGGAGAGTTTCCATTCCGAGACCTTTGGCGGCCGAGATAAATACGGCTTGAGGAAACTCTTCTCGTGCTAGGGCGAGAGTATCTTCATCTACGGCATCGATTTTGTTAAAAACTACAAGGGCTGGCCCGGGAGTTACGGGCATATCTGTCAAAATATTCATGACCGATCGAATTTGGCTCTGCCACGCGGGATGGGAGAGATCGACCAGGTGCAGCAAAGCATCTGCGTCAGTAACTTCTTCGAGGGTAGCCCGAAAAGCGTCGATCAAGGAGGGGGGCAGTTCGCGAATAAAGCCCACTGTATCTGTGAGGACGATCGACAAAGGTTCTCCAGTGACAGCGCTCTGAATCGTCAGCTTTCTGGTGGTGGGGTCGAGGGTGGCAAATAACTGGTCGGCGGCGTAGACCTCGGAATTGGTGAGCAGGTTGAGCAGAGTCGATTTACCGGCGTTTGTGTAGCCGACGATCGCGACTGAGGGTACGTCCATGTGGTGCCGGTTCTGCCGCAGCCGGAAACGGTGAGCAAGCAGTTGATTGACTTCTTGCTGCAATCTTGAAATGCGTTTGGCGATCGTCCGCCGTTCGGTTTCTAGTTTAGTTTCCCCAGGGCCTCTGGTACCGATGCCGCCGCCCTGTTTTGACATTGCCTGACCGCGACCTCTGAGCCTGGGCAGGGTGTATTGTAGCTGAGCGAGTTCGACTTGCAATTTACCTTCGCTCGATCGCGCTCTTTGGGCAAAAATGTCGAGAATCACCTCAGTGCGATCAACTACCCGGATACCGATCTGAATTTCCAAGTTCCGTATTTGTGCGGGGGACAGGTCGCGATCGAATACCACGAGGTTAGCGCTAATCGTTTGAGCGGTAAGGGAAATTTCTTGAATTTTGCCTTCGCCGACGACTGTCTGCGGGTGGGGGCTCGATCGCTTTTGACGCACTGTTTGCAATACCTGACCCCCGGCACTTTCCACCAGCCGGGTGATTTCTGCGAGTCCGTCCTCAAAATCCAGTAGAGTCATGTGCTGAGTCATCACACCCACCAGCAGCACTTTATCTTGGTCTGCATCAACCTGCTTAGCTACAAACTCTGCTTGAAAATCTGCTTCGAGTCCTTCCACCAACTCCAGAAAGTCTTGATCTGCGAGGTCGTCCAAACTCAGAGGTTCTGATATTTTCCAGGGAAAGTTTTGAGTTTTGGTTGGTGATTTTTGAATTACAGGTTCTTCTATTTCCTCAGTCTCATCAGTTGAAGCTGGTTCTAACTTAGCGCTCAAAACAGAGAACTCAAAATTTGGCCGGTCTCCCTGGGGTATCAGGTGAACGAGATAAGTTTCTTTGATGTAACCTGTCGCACCGCCGCCGCGACGCTGAAACCCTCCGCCGGTCAGCGTCAGCCACACTAGGGCGTCTAGGCGCTGAATTGCCATTGCCGTGAGTGCTGCTTCGCTGGGTATTTCTGGCTTGAGGTGGGTGGCGATGCAGCGAATGCCGCTGAGGCGACCTCCCCCGTAGCGGGGCAATTCTAGGGGCGCAATCTGGGTTTGGCGGGGTGTACCGACACCGACGCGAATCACTTGTCCGCGACGGTTGATGTAGGTGCAGATTGGCTTGTCGATTTCGGTGCTGATGGCTGCGACGCGCTGGGCGAATTCTGCCGTGGTGATGCGATCGCCCGGTAGTCGCTGGTGGTAAAGCTTTTCGAGTTGTTTGAGCTGGCTAGATTTTAAACCCTGAAGATTGCCGTAGATGGTTTCGATAACTGTTTCTCCCGATCGCTCTGTTTATTTCCTATTTTAGTTAACTCTGGGGCGATCGTGTTCTCGTTGGTAGTTAAAATTTACTAAATCTTCGTGCCTCTGGGATCTCGCGGATTCAGTATTGTCGAGTCACCAGGGCGGGTGTTTGTCGCTGCGGGGCGAGGGAGCTTTTCACAGCAGCCATTTCAACTTGCGGTTTTATTTGGTATCTCCAGATACAGGCGATCGCTAAAAAAATATTTTTTAACATAAGTTAACACATATTTTTGTGTTTCAAAATCCTCCTTTAGACTTGTGTGTATCTTGAGCCTAGAGACAGATAGCAAACTAAAAATTAGGTCGCTACTATGATAAACGAAACATTGTTAAGGAATGTAAAAACATGGAAACTCGTCCTACTAACGTACCTACAACCACTAATGCCTACAACGGCAAAGATCGCAATGCCTTTTTGTTTGGCTTCAACCCGCAAGCAGAACTTTGGAACGGCCGCTTAGCGATGATCGGTTTCTTAGCTTATTTGCTTTGGGACATGGCTGGATATAGCGTTCTGCGCGACATACTTCACTTTCTGCCTACCTATATCGCTCGTTAATAACGAGCAGCCTTTCCTGTCTGGCAGCTTCAGGAAATGCCGCAACTGCCAGACAGGCTAAAAGTTACAAATGGCAGCGAGTATGGTCTGGTCTATTTGTATCTTTCGTTACTTTTGAATGGCATTAAAAGACTTTTTGCTGTGATTCGATGATTGCGGGTGGGGGCGATGGCGCTGGCGCGGTGAATATTGAGAGTAAAACAGATATTTATTGCGTCAAGCCGATCGCCCCTACTGTATTTTTTGGCAAGGAATCTCGTCAATAAACTCTGATACTTTATGAAAAACAGGAGCATCAACGATGATTAACTCAAATTTATTCGCAGTAGTAGAATCGGCTGTGACTGACACAGCCTCAGGAAATTGGCAAAAGCCGCTAGTGATGTTTGTTTGCAATATGTTAGCCTTGCTAGTCTTGAGCCGCAGAATTTGGTATCCCCACGTCGGGCCGAAAATGCCTTTGCCTTTCCCATCTTTGTTCAACAATGTTAGCGTACCGGCATTTCTCGCTTGCATGAGCGCCGGTCATTTGCTGGGAGCGTTCGCGATTTTGACGCTCGGCGTGGACAAGTATATTTAGGATCAATTGCGCGGCTGTTGTGGTGATTTTTTGCTACAATTGGTTGATGAGAATGCGCAAAAATTTTGCCGGGGTAAGTGCATTTATTGCACTCACCCTAATTTTAAGTTTCTAGGGAACTGTTTGGCTGCCGCCTTTAGCTGCTATTTTTCACAATTAATTGACCAGCCCAAAAACTGGTAAAATTCCCGACGCTATTGTGGGGAGATCCTAAGATTTTAGACCTTAGTTTAAGCTCCCAGATTGGATCTGTGGAGTAAATCTAAAATCTAAAATTTAAAACCTAAAATCGACTGACGAGGTTTAAAGCAATGGAATCTACTTCGATCGCAAATTCTGACAAACAAAACGAAACTAACACCGGCGATACCGAACGCTGGGCTTCGTTAATTGGTGGGGGAGCGCTGGTGCTGTTTGGCTTGTCGCAGCGTTCACTCAGAGGTACTTTGCTGGCGGTTGCGGGCGGCGGTTTGGCGGCGCGCGGGCTGGGGGTTGTGGAGGGTTTGCAGTCGGCTGCGGATGCGAATCAAACTATTAAAGTTGAAAAGACGGTGACGATCGACAAACCGGCTGATGAATTGTACCGTTTCTGGCGCGATTTTGAAAATTTACCTCGGTTTATGAAGCATCTCAAACACGTTACGGTAATAGATGACAAGCGTTCTCACTGGATTGCCAGCGCGCCGATCGGCAATAGTGTAGAATGGGACGCGGAGATTGTAGGCGAAGAAGAAAATCGCTTTATTGCTTGGGCGTCTGTGGAAGGGGCTGATGTTGAGAATTCGGGTTTTGTGCGCTTTCAAGCGGCACCAGCAGGACGTGGTACTGAGGTAAAAGTGGTGATTGAATACAGCCCTCCGGGCGGTGCGATCGCTGCGGGCGCTGCTAAACTATTTGGGGAAGCTCCCGAACAGCAAATTGCTGACGATTTGCGCCGCTTTAAGCAGTTTATGGAAGCTGGGGAAATCGCTACGACGGAAGGTCAATCGTCGGGGCGCAAGTAATAATTGCGATCGTGTTTGCTCGTGTAACAATCATCAAGTTTGTAGTGAGGACTTCAGTCCTCTTTCTAGGCATTGAAATCAATTAGGACTAAAGTCCTTACTACAAACCGTTGAGTTTGTGTTAATAAAATATTTTTTTTTGAGATTGTTAGCTGATGCCGTCTGAAGTGATTTTCGGAAATGCGGGCGCTGAAGGTGCAAGTCGCGGGGGTTGGTTTGCGGGTCACTTTATGACGCCGGAAGATGATGCGCGATCGACTTCTGTGTTAGAGGTAAAATGGGGCGTTCATCCCGCCGGAGATTGCAGGACTCAGTGGGCGGTAAATGCGGCCGCAACTACGCTTTCTATCCTGGTAAAAGGGCGGTTTCGCCTGCAATTTCTAGAGCAAGAAATCTTGCTTTCTCGCGAAGGAGATTATGCTCTGTGGTTGCCGGGAGTGGCTCATTATTGGTCGGCAGAGGAGGATTCGGTTATAGTGACTGTGCGCTGGCCTTCGGTGTCGGGTGATAGTTCTGGTATTAAGAATTAACTGGAACTTCGGGAACCAAAACGCGGCCACTATAACCCGCGCGGTGGTGGCGATCGATCGCCTCTGATGCGATCGCCTCCGCTTTGCCGCTCTTGACTAGGGCTACGCAAGCACCGCCAAAACCTCCGCCCGTCAGCCTCGCGCCGAAGACTCCGGGGATTGACTGCAAGATTGCCGCCAGGGCGTCTACTGCGGGTACTGAAACTTCGTAGTCGTCGCGTTGACTGGCGTGGGAAGCATTCATCAACTCGCCGAAACGCTCTGCTGGCAAAGATTTTATTGCTTCGAGCACGCGGTTGTTTTCGGTGACGACGTGGCGCGATCGCCTTTTGAGAGGTTCCGGCAATACTTCCACAGCTTTGGGATCGGTGATATCCCTGAGAGCTTTAACACCCAATATCCGGGCGGATTCCTCGCACTCAGCGCGTCGCTGGTTGTAGCCGCTTCCGGCTGCTAAGTTGTGGCTTTCGCCGCTGTCAATTACTAAAATTTCTGTACCTGCGGGAAAGGGTACTGGGCGGTATTCGAGACTGCGGGTGTCGATAAATAGCATGGTGTTGGTGTCTGCTAAACTCGACGCCATTTGATCCATGATGCCGCAGTTCAAGCCGGCATAGCGGATTTCGGCTAGCTGTCCGATTTGAGCCAGCCGCACGTCGTCTAGGGGGAGGTTCAGCAGCGCGCGCACTCCTCTGAGGGTTGCTATTTCTAAGGCGGCACTGCTGGACAAACCGGCTCCGATCGGCACATTCGAGGTAATGTAGAGATTTATTGGCGGTATTTTGTATCCTTCTTTTTCTAAAAGTCTGAGGCAGCCACAGATATAAGTGACGAATGTTTGCGGTATCGTATCGTCGTCTGAAAAATTTATGAGTTCGTCATATTCTGCTGAATAAAAATGGTGTCGATCGTCGCTGCTGAAGCCGATTTGTACTGTTATGCGCTGGGGAATAGCAGTCGGAAGTACAAATCCGTCGTTGTAGTCTGTGTGTTCGCCCAGCATATTTACTCTTCCGGGCGCGCTGGCTGTGGTTTTGGGTAATGTACCAAATACTCGTTGGAATTTCATTTTTGGGGAATTAGTCATTGGTCATTGCGAATTGCGAATTGCGAATTGCAAATTGCAAATTTGTAAACTTTTTTTTTGATCGTTGACGCTTTTATAGTGCCCAAGTTTTTAGCTGAATTCAACCCCTGTTTACAAAAATAAACATGAGTGTAAGTTGGGGGAAAATATGAGGTTGTGATAGAATGAAGGGCTAAGATTTCTCCAAAAATTCAAAAAATGCGATCGACCAGACCCCGGAAACAGTTTGCTCAACATTGGCTAAAAAGCGAGAAAGCCTTAGATAAGATTGTCAAAGCAGCGAGCTTGGAGGGCGATCGCGTCCTGGAAATCGGGCCGGGTACTGGGATTCTGACTCGGCGCTTGCTGCCTGCGGCTGAGTCTGTTGTTGCTGCGGAGATCGATCGAGATTTGTGCCTAAAACTAGCCAAGCAACTAGGCAAAATTGACAACTTTTTATTGCTACAAGGCGATTTCCTGGAAATGGACTTAGAGGCTGAACTAATAGCCTTTCCCAAATTCCAGAATCCCAATAAAGTTGTTGCCAACATTCCCTATAATATCACCGGCCCCATCCTGCAAAAACTGCTGGGAACGATATCTGTGCCTGCTCCTAAACCCTTCGATTCGATCGTGCTGTTAGTGCAGAAAGAAGTCGCCCAAAGACTTTACGCTAAACCTGGTTCTACAGCTTTTGGCGCTTTGTCGGTGCGGGTACAATATTTAGCAGAATGTGAGTTAATTTGCGATGTGCCTTCTAGAGATTTTTATCCGCCTCCAAAAGTCGATTCTGCGGTGGTGCGGCTGCTTCCCAGACAGATAGAAACTGCGGCGGTTAATCCGCGCTATTTGGAGACTTTACTGAAGTTGGGATTTGGTAGCAAGCGCAAGATGCTGCGAAACAATTTGAAAGGATCTGTCGATTTAGATAAACTCGTTCAATTGTTAGAAAATTTACAGATAAATCCTCAATCTCGCGCTGAAGATTTAAGCGTGGCTCAATGGGTAAATTTGAGCAATAATTTGTTTTCCGATGATTCCAAACGACTGATGAGTGATGACTTTTGATTGATAACTTATGACTGTTAATTGTTCAATGATTATTTAACGCTAATCGGAATTTTAATAATAAATTCCGTACCCAGTCCTGGCGCTGAAATACACTGCAATTCTCCTTTGTGTCTTTCGGTAATAATTTGATAGCAGATAGACAAACCCAGTCCCGTACCTTTACCTACAGGTTTGGTTGTAAAAAAAGGATCGAATATCTGCTCGACTACCTCCTCAGCGATGCCTGATCCATTGTCAAGAATTCTGATTTCTACCCATTTCTCGTCTACAACTCTGGTAGAAATTTTGAGGACTTTGAGATTAGTTTCACGGGCCATTTTATGGTTTTCGCTATCTTCCTCTAAAGCATCAATAGCGTTATTCAATATATTTATAAATACCTGATTTAGCTGTCCGGGATAGCACTCGACTTTCAGTAAATTGCCGTAATCTTTGATGATTTCAATGGGGGGATAACCGGGTTTGGGATTCAGGCGGTTTTGCAACATCATCAGGGTGCTGTCAATACCTTCGTGAATGTCCGCTAATTTCATGTCGGCTTCGTCCAGCCTCGAAAAAGTCCGCAGCGACTTGACAATATCGCGGATTCTGTCCGCCCCTGTTTTCATGGAAGATAAGATTTTTGGCAAGTCTACTCGGATAAAATCTAAATCAAGAGACTGGAGTTTTTCTTTGACTCCCGGTAAGGGATTTGGATAATGCTGTTCGTAGATATCGGCCATTTCCAGGAGATTATTCGCATACTCGCCAGCGGGAGTCAGATTGCCGTAAATGAAGTTGACTGGATTGTTAATTTCGTGGGCGACACCAGCTACTACTTGCCCCAAAGATGACATTTTTTCGCTTTGAATTAGCTTGGCTTGAGTCTGCTGCAATTCTAACAAAGTTTGTTCTAGCTGTAGAGTTTGTTGTTTTAATTCTATGGTGCGTTCCTCAACTCTAATTTCTAGCTCGTCTTTGGATTTTTTTAGTGCTATTTCTGCTGATAGGCGCTCGCATATTTCTGCTTCGAGGAGGCTGTTTGCTAGTGCTAGCTGGGCGGGACTGGGAAGGGCTAGGGCTTGAGGGATTAAGTTTACTAAAAGTATGGCTGTAGTGAAGGAAATAGTGGCGGTAATTGCTTTCATGGTTCCTGAAAGCCAATAGGTAGGATGCCAAAGCGTCCAGACTTCAAAGATGTGAGTGATCCCGCAGGCGACGATAAAGGCTCCAAACATGGCAAAAATCCAGTCAAAGGGCAAATCTTTGCGTTTGGAAATAAAATAAATCAGTGTAATGGGGATCGAGAAATACGCCAGTGCAATGATCGAATCTGAGGCTACGTGAAGCCAGACTAACTTGGTCTGCCACAGATAGCAGTGCCCGTGAGGAATAAATGACCCGGAACTAAAAAAAGTTTTCCACATTTCCTGCATAATATTTCCTTTGAGTTGTGAGAAAATGGACTCTGACTTGTGTCAATTAATTTCAACCAGGGGTTTCTTTCACCTGCGGCTTAATCACCTATGCGCTCATATTCTCTCCTAGCTTCAGCAAAAATCAATCTGTATTTGGAAATAATAGGCGATCGCCCCGACGGATATCACGAACTGGCGATGGTTCTTCAAAGCATAGATTTGGCCGATCGAATTGATTTGCGGGCGATCGGTACAGACACAATCCGCGTGCGCTGCGATCACCCGCAAGTCCCGCCGGATAAGAATAATCTAGCTTACCGGGCGGCGGATTTGTTGGCGCAGCAATTCCCCGATGCTTTGGCGAAATACGGCGGAGTCGAGATTGCGATTCACAAGCAGATTCCGGTGGCTGCTGGGCTCGCCGGCGGTTCTGCAAATGCGGCCGCGGTTTTAGTTGGGATGGACTTGCTGTGGCAATTGGGACTTACTCAGTCGGAGTTGCAAGAGTTGGGAGGAACTTTGGGTTCGGATGTGCCTTTTTGCATTGCTGGAGGTACGGCTTTGGCAACAGGCCGTGGTGATAAACTGTCGCCGCTGCCGGATTTGGGCGGATTTCATGTGGTGCTGGCGAAGTTCCGCAATCTCAGTATTTCTACGGCCTGGTCGTATCAAACTTATCGCCAGCAGTTCAGTAGTTCCTATTGTGCGTCGGAGGATTTGGAGTGTCGTCGGGAACGGCTGCATTCGGGGCCGATGGTGGGGGCGATCGCCCAAAAAGATCGATCGAAAATTGGTAAACTATTGCACAACGATTTAGAAAAAGTTGCTTTACCCGTTTATCCGCAGGTGTTGCAATTGCGGGAAGCCTTTGATGCAGCGGGGGTTTTGGGCGCGATGATGTCGGGTTCCGGGCCGACGGTGTTTGCACTCTGTGAGTCTCAAGAGCAGGCTCAGCAGGTTGTGGAACGGGTGAAAAGTGCGATCGCCTCTCCAGATTTGGATTTTTGGGTGGCAAAGTTTAGCAATACTGGGATTCGGATTTTTTCTGAGGAAAATGATGTAAAAGCGCCGATTCCCACGGTGTAACTGGCAGATTGTGCGATCGGTCGAGTTCAATCTAACTTTGCGCAGAGTCTATTGAGCTCGCAGAACTGATAAAATGACATGAAACACGGATTTTATTCTTGGTGAATTAAGCCGAGATCTAAAATCTAAAATCTAACATCTCAAATTGCAATGACTGATTTAACTAATCCAAGTTCTACTTCTCAATCTCTAAGTTCGGCTGGGGATAAAACACCCGCATCTGCTTCGCCGCCGACGGTTTTGCGGTGCGTGACTGGTTCGCTAATGGCGGGCGGATTTGCGGTGGCTTTGTACGCCCTAACTTTGTCGGTAGCCCAAACTTTTGCTAACAAGCCGATTCATTCAGACAATGTGACTGTGATTAATATTGCGGCGGCTGTGCGAACTTTAGTCATGGGAATTGTCGCTTTGGGTGGAGGTGTTTTTGCTTTTGCGTCTGTGGGTCTGATGCTGCTAGCTTTGCAACTTTTGATTCAAAAGTTGGTGAAAAAACCCACAGCTTGAAACCATAGGGCTGCACAAACTCTCGTCTGCAAAGCAAAGACTGAATAGTAAGGTCAAAGCAATGGAATTATTTACGATCGGGCACTCCAATCTGAGTATTGAAGCGTTTATTTTGCTACTGCAACAACACGGAATTACAGCGGTTGCGGACGTGCGATCGCATCCTTTCAGCCGCTATTTGCCCCATTTCAATAAATCTGAAATTACAGATTCGTTGTCTGCTGCTGGGATTCAATATGTTTTTTTGGGGCAAGAGTTGGGTGCGAGGCCAGAAGATTTAAGCTGTTACGATACTAGCGGTAAAGCTTTGTACGATCGCATAGCAGCCACTCCTCTATTTGCTGCCGGAATTCAGCGCTTGCTCAAAGGCGCAGCTAGTTATAAAATCAGTTTAATGTGTGCGGAAAAAGACCCGATTACTTGTCACCGCACTATTTTAGTGTGCCACAAAGTCAAAGAATTTAATTTGCAGATTAATCATATTCTGTCCGATGGCAATTTAGAATCGCACCAGGATTTAGAAGCCAGACTTTTGAGCAATTTTAACAAAGGTAAAAAAAATAATGAGCCAATTCAGTTAAGTTTGTTTGAATTAGAGCCTCAAGTTAAAGATGAAATAGTTGATTTGGAAACAGCTTATTATCGTCACGGATTAGCAATCGCTTATGTCACAAAAGAAAGCAATTAATTTATTTACTATTGGTTTTACTCAAAAAAGTGCTGAGCAGTTTTTTGATACTTTGATGAAAGCGGGAGTCCGCAGGGTGATAGATACGCGGCTGAATAATGTGTCGCAGTTGGCGGGTTTTGCTAAGCGGAAAGATTTAGAATATTTTTTGCGCACAATTGGCAATATTGAGTATGTGCATATTCTGGATTTAGCCCCGACTCAAGAGATTTTGGATGATTATAAAAAGAAAAAGGGAGATTGGGATGTTTATGAACAGCAGTTTTTGCAGTTGATTCGCGATCGACAAATTGAGCAAAAAATTTCGCAGGATCTTCTAGACTGCGGGTGTCTGCTTTGTAGCGAACCAAAACCTCACAACTGTCACCGCCGTTTAGTTGCTGAATATCTCAGTGATCAGTGGCAAAATATCAAAATTAGTCATCTTTGAATTGCATAGCTGGTGTGCAGCGCTATACATAGAGGAATCAATCTAAAATCTAAAATCTAAAATCTAAAATCTCATGACTCGGATAATTTGCCTTGCTAATTCCTGGAAACACGGCGACAGGTGCATCGCTGGAATTAATGAAGTTAATGGTAACTGGGTACGTCCAATTTCCGACTTACCAGACGGCCAAATTCCTAAAGAAATACGGCAGATAAATAGACTGGAACCGGCATTATTAGATGTGATAGACATTCCTTTGGCAAAAACGGGGCCGGACTTTGGTTTCGAGTGCGAAAATCTGTCTATTTTGCCGGGAAAATGGCAGCACGTTGGGAAGGTTTCGTCAGCGTTTTTGCTGAAATATTTCCGTGATCAGGCATACATTTTGCATAATGATTTGCGATTTGTGACGGTGAATTATATGCAGTCTTTGCCAACGGAAAACCGCATAACTTTACAATTAATAAAAGCAGTAAAATTTACCGTAAAAATGGTCGGTCAAAGATTTGAAGGTGGGAATAAATGGGAAGGATCTATTGTTACGGCATACAATCAAAAATTGACGGCAACAATTACTGATCCGGTGTTTACTAGAAGGTTGGATTTGGGCTATCGCCCGGAAAAAGCTTGTTTGATAACAGTCAGTTTAAGTATGCCTTGGCGGCCTGATGGTTGGGAAGGAGATGACCCTTGTTGGAAGTTGATTGCGGGTGTGATCGAGTTAGAGGAAGATATTATTTATTAATGTTAGCTGGCGTTTTGATTGAAATGGCGATCGATTCTTGATTTTTGATTAATTTTAGCAGCAACTCTTGACATCGCATACATTTGAAATTATTGTACGGCGATCGGCGCACACCATAGGTTTAGAGATTTTGTTCGATTTTTAACGTTGTTCGTGGTATAATTCTGCGGGACTGTAGCAGAAAGGGGTGCTTTTTTATGAAAGCAGAATTTTATTATGATTGTCACAAATATATTTGCAGTTTAGTTCAAGTTGATTTTGTCAAAGAATTAAAAGTTAAAAATCATCAAGGTTTTGTGTTGGCTGTTAAGCAAGGTGAAAAGATTGGGCTTTTGGGGAAAAGTCGCCATAATGCTAAACAAGTTGATGTTTCTAAGCCGCATTTTTATAATGTAATTAAAGCAGCAATGAGCGCTTTGGAATTAGAAACTAGAAATGAGGTGATATTAGAAAGGAATCGCACGATTGCTGATGGTGAAGAAATGATTCAGCAGCAAAACCGAGAAATTCGCGTTCTTAATGAACAGCTTAGAATTCAAGCGACTCAGATTGAGCAGTTGTCAAGGGAAAATCAGCAGTTAGCAATGCAGTTAGTAGAGAAGGAAATCAGAGAAATAGAAATTAGTCAAGAAATTGAGGAATATTTAGTGGTGGCGGGAATTGAGGATGGGATTGGAGAAGCTGAGATTAGTCAAGAAATCGATGAATTGCCGATTCAAGATTCTGGGTTAGGAGTGCAGTTAATTGAAAATCAGCAGGATTTAGAGGAGATCGATCAAGAGGAAGCAATCAGCGACGGCGATGTTGAGCTTGTTGATTTAGAAATCTTAGAAGCAGTAGAAGAATATCCTGCAAAAGTGGAATTTCAATGAGGCGAAACTGAGATTCAGCGAGTGCCAAAAAGAGCTTCACAGAGAAGAATGAGAAATAAATAATGAGATTTTTTATTTAGATCGCGGCAAGGTGCGGTGTGCATCGCCCTACAAGAGGAAAATAATCTTTTATGCGTCGCGATGTTGTAAAATTTCTCTAATTCTTGTCCGAAATAGACGCACGGCTGATCTTTGTCCGATCGCCCTGCTTTGTTCGATAAATTCGGGTATTTCTGCGATCGGCAAAAATGGAAAAGCTATACTTTGAGCAACAGTCTCGTATTTGCCATCTACAAGTTGATAAACTTCTAAAGTTTGGCGGCGATATCTCCAAATTTCTGGAACGCCCAAAGCGGCATAAATTGCGAATTTGTTTAAAGAAGAATTCGTGTAATCCGACTCTACAGCTAAATCTGGCGGTGGATCAGTTTCCAAATCAATAATTCTGCTTCTGACTAAAGCTTCATTCTGGATGTAGAAACAGGTATCTGGTTCGATCGCACGCTGCAACTCTTCCCTTTCCACCAACAGCGCGCCAAGCTGCATTGCCTCAATTTCTAACTCGTCTGCTATGGCGTTCACGAAGTACGCTAGCATGATTATAGGTTGTTCGTGTTCTTGGTACGGCATTCTGATTTCTAATACTCCATTGTCATAGGCAATTCTCCACGCGCGATCGTCTCCAACATCAGTCAGCAAAGCCTGAAAAGTTTGCCAGCTAACGCCTTTTAAAACAACTTTTGACTCGTGGATAATTTGCTCTTGTACGGGAGGAGACGGAGTTATTGTTGGCGCGTTCATCTTGCGATTCCTCATTGGTTTTGCGATTAAAGGCGAACAAACTTATAGATTTTATAGACAACCGTGTTAGGAAAAAAAGAAGTGTTGTTTACTATTTTGTCAGGTGCGTCGCTATTAAATTGTCGCTCTGATGCGACGTATTTTCTATGGCGACACACCCTACGAATAGTATTATGATAGCATTTTTAGTCTGGCTTGTTCAGCGATTAGGTAGTCCGGCACCCAAAATCGATCGATAGACATGAGAATAGCTACAGAGATGAAAATATCAATATTCTCTCCCATTTCTTCAGTGGGCAGTAAACCAAATAATTCGTCGAATTCCTTGACATCTGCTAAGATATTATCAAGGTTTTCTACAAGTTCGTCCGGGTAAATGCAGTGGATTGCTCCATCATCTTCATAATATGCTTCTTCGTCAGGAAAAAATTGTGAGGGTTTGAGTTCTTGCATGAGATAATCTATCTTGTGAAATTCTGTTTCGGGAACGATCGCAGCTAGATCTTTCCCTGCTTGCTGTAAGATAATTCGATCGCCCTTTTGCATGACTCGTTTAATGATCGCGATCGCATTTTCGGCAAAATCCTCAACAGTTAAGCGGAAAAACCCCTCGCAGTCGATCGCCAGTTTAGCCCCTACAGCCGCGCCCACAGCAGAATTTTGACAATTATCCAGGGCGATCGGTAAAATCATAGGTGCGATCGAACTATTGTCAGCAGCATTAAATCCTTCAGTCATCAGCCGTTCCCCAAGATTCACATAACTGTTGAGAATATTGCACAATGGATAAAATTGTAAATATATAACCTACGTCTTTTTACCGCCGATGAATAGCAGATTTCTCGATCGACTCCACCACCCCTCGCGCCCCATCATCGTCTTCGACGGCGCAATGGGAACCAACCTGCAAGTCCAAAACCTCACCGCAGAAGACTTCGGCGGCAAAGAATACGAAGGTTGTAACGAATATCTCGTGCACACCAAACCGGAAGCCGTCGCCATCGTACACAGGGGATTCCTCGAAGCAGGCGCTGATGTCATCGAAACAGACACCTTCGGGGCGGCTTCCATCGTGCTCGCCGAGTACGATTTAGCAGACAAAGCCTATTATCTCAACAAAGTTGCCGCCGAACTCGCCAAGAGTATCGCGGCCGAATTTGACACGCCAGAAAAGCCGAGATTTGTTGCAGGATCGATCGGGCCAGGCACCAAATTGCCAACATTAGGACACATTGATTTTGACACACTCACCGCCGCTTTTGCCGAACAAGCAGAAGGACTTTATGACGGTGGCGTTGACTTATTTCTTGTCGAAACTTGTCAAGATGTGCTGCAAATTAAATCAGCATTAAATGCCATTGAAGAAGTATTTAAGAAAAAAGGTGCGCGGATTCCGTTAATGGTATCAATCACAATGGAAGCTACCGGCACAATGTTAGTAGGTTCCGACATCAGCGCCGCTTTAGCTATTTTGCAGCCATATCCCATAGATATTTTAGGATTAAACTGCGCCACCGGGCCCGATCGCATGGCCGAACACGTCAAATACCTGTCCGAACATTCGCCCTTCGTGGTTTCCTGCATTCCCAACGCTGGTTTACCCGAAAACATTGGCGGCCACGCGCACTACAAACTCACGCCCATAGAATTAAAAATGGCCTTGATGCGCTTCGTCGAAGACTTGGGCGTGCAAGTCATCGGCGGCTGCTGCGGCACCCGCTACGATCACATCCAACAACTATCAGAAATTGGCGCAACTCTCACACCCAAAATTCGCGAAATCACTTGGGAACCATCCGCCGCTTCAATTTATAGCGCCCAACCTTATGAACAAGAAAACTCATTCTTAATTGTCGGCGAAAAACTCAACGCCAGCGGTTCTAAAAAATGCCGCGATTTGCTGAATGCCGAAGACTGGGACGGTTTAGTAGCAATGGCTAGGGAACAAGTGCGAGAAGGCGCGCACATTCTTGATGTCAACGTTGATTATGTCGGGCGCGACGGCGTGCGCGACATGAAACAATTAGTTTCCCGCGTTGTGACTAATGCAACTCTGCCTTTAATGTTGGATTCCACCGAGTGGGAAAAAATGGAAGCCGGATTGAAAGTTGCAGGCGGCAAATGTTTGCTTAATTCTACTAACTACGAAGACGGAGAACCGCGTTTTTATCAAGTTTTGGAGTTGGCGAAAAAATACGGCGCGGGGATTGTGATCGGGACGATTGATGAAGATGGGATGGCGCGTACTGCTGACCAAAAATTTGCGATCGCCCAACGCGCCTATAACGCCGCCGTCGCCTACGGAATTGGTGCCCACGAAATCTTTTTTGACCCCTTAGCTTTGCCCATTTCCACGGGGATTGAAGAAGACCGAAAAAACGGCAAAGCTACCATCGAATCGATCCGTCGCATTCGCCAAGAATTGCCCGGTTGTCACGTAATTTTGGGAGTTTCTAATATTTCCTTCGGTTTGAATCCGGCGGCGCGGCAAGTTTTGAATTCCATGTTTTTGCACGAAGCGATGCAGGCGGGGATGGATTCGGCTATTATCAGCGCTAATAAGATTTTGCCGATCGCCAAAATCGACCCCAAACACCAGGAAATCTGCCGTAAACTGATCTACGACGAACGGGAGTTTGACGGCGAAATTTGCATTTATGACCCCTTGGGCGACCTAACAACGGTGTTTGCTGGCAAAACCACCAAGCGCGATCGGACAGAAGACGCAAACCTCCCGGTCGAAGAACGCCTCAAGCAGCACATCATCGACGGCGAAAGAATTGGGCTCGACATCCAACTCGCCAAAGCATTAGAAACCTATCCGCCCCTGCAAATTATCAATACCTTCTTGCTAGACGGGATGAAAGTAGTAGGAGAATTGTTCGGTTCTGGACAAATGCAGCTACCGTTTGTATTGCAGTCAGCAGAAACCATGAAAGCGGCCGTTGCTTATTTAGAACCGTACATGGAAAAGTCGGAATCCGGCGACAATGCCAAAGGCACATTCCTGATCGCAACTGTTAAAGGCGACGTTCACGACATCGGCAAAAACTTGGTTGATATTATCCTATCAAACAACGGCTACCGAGTGATCAACTTGGGAATTAAACAGTCAGTTGATAACATCATCGAAGCCTACGAAAAGCACAAAGCCGATTGTATTGCGATGAGCGGTTTGCTGGTGAAATCCACCGCATTTATGAAGGAAAATTTGGCAGCCTTTAACGAGAAAGGAATTACCGTTCCTGTAATCTTGGGCGGTGCAGCTTTGACTCCCAAGTTTGTGCATGAAGACTGTCAAAATACCTACAAAGGTAAAGTTATATACGGCAAAGATGCGTTTTCTGACTTGCACTTTATGGAGAAACTGATGCCAGCCAAATCTGCTGGTAACTGGGAAGATTTACAAGGATTCTTGGATGAAGTAGGGCAAGAAAGTAAGACGGTGAAAACCGCTAAAATTTCGGCAGAAACTGCTGTAGAAGATGTCAAAAAACCAGACATTCCGGTGGTGATTGATACCAGGCGTTCCGAAGCAGTTGACGCAAATATCGATCGCCCAAATCCTCCTTTCTGGGGAACCAAACTATTTTCGCCCGAAGAAATTCCCTTTGAAGAGATTTTCTGGCACTTAGATTTGCAAGCATTAGTTGCGGGACAGTGGCAGTTTCGCAAGCCAAAAGACCAATCGCGGGCAGAATACGATGCTTTCTTAGCGGAGAAAGTTTATCCGATATTGGCAGAATGGAAACACAAAATCATCACTGAAAAGTTACTGAATCCGCAAGCAATTTACGGATATTTTCCGTGTCAAGCTGAGGATAATTCCTTGCATCTGTACGATCCGGAAATTATGAGTAACGGGCAAGATTTATCGACACCCGCTGCGACATTGACATTTCCCCGGCAAAAATCGGCGCGTCGGCTGTGTATTGCCGACTTTTTCGCGCCGAAAGAATCGGGTAAAATTGATGTATTTCCGATGCAAGTGGCGACGGTGGGAGAAGTTGCTACGGAGTACGCGCAAAAACTATTTGCTAACAATCAATATACTGATTATCTCTACTTCCACGGATTGGCGGTACAGACTGCGGAAGCGGTAGCAGAATGGACTCACGCGCGGATTCGCCGGGAATTGGGCTTTGGTAGCGAGGAACCGGACAATATTCGGGATATGCTAGCGCAGCGATATCGGGGTTCGCGCTACAGTTTCGGCTATCCTGCTTGTCCGAATATGGCGGATCAGTACAAGCAATTGGATTTGCTAAAGTGCGATCGTATAAACTTGCATATGGATGAAAGCGAACAGCTTTATCCAGAACAATCTACTACGGCAATTATCACCTATCACCCAGCGGCGAAATACTTCACTGCTTAATTTGTAGGGTGCGTGCGGAGTACAAAGGGGTGTCAACTTAACGTCAAATGTACTATCGATTTACTGTTTGGCGACTAGGCCAGATCCCCCCTAACCCCCCTTAAGAAGGGGGGAACCGGAAGATATCAAAGTCCCCCTTTTTAAGGGGGATTTAGGGGGATCTCCGAGGATTTTGGTTTTACACAGAGATGTGTGTACACGGTAGTTAAGAAGGGGGGAACCGGAAGATATCAAAGTCCCCCTTCTTAAGGGGAATTTAGGGGGATCTAGACTCAGCAAAAAGCGCATTAGACAAATAAAACTCGGCGGTTGAAACCGCTACTACACAAACGAAGTCCGCCGGCACGGACTGAAGAATACATGAATTAAAACAATAAAAAAGCACCTTGAAAAAGTGCTTTATGAACATGAACTTTCCATGTTTGACAAATTTTTACGAGTAATTCCGGGGAGTGCGCGCGCCGGCAGATGCTCCTGCCATCGAAGCAACCAAACCCAATAGGGAACCGAACAAAAATGACCAGCCAGCTTTGGCGGCATTTTCCGCAATATTACGAGTATCTTGAGCAGATACGTTAGGCGCTTGGTTCGGCAGATTGACCACGCCTTGCTGGGCTTGATTAATCACTTCTCCCGCATTCGCAGCTACTATGCCAAAAGTACCCGCTACGCCGTTTGCTAACAGCCAAGAGCCAATTGTTAAGGTAGTTGCCCACAAAATTGCTCCGTTCAAAAGTGCCGTGCTGCGGTTCATCGGGCCGCAAGCGCGAGCTGTTACCCAGCCGCCAACGCCTAAGCTAATTAGCAAACTGATAATTGACCAAATTCCTACCCCAGTACCCACGCTGCCGGCAATAGTGCGCGGTGCTCCTGAATTAGCGATGTTGCTTAAGCCGATCGCAGCGCCCAATGCACTTAAAACCAATTGTGTGGCGATCGCAATTACCAAACCTGAAAATATCGGGCCCCAACGTACTCGATCGTGGTATTCCATCACTGAATTTACGACCACAGGTTCGGTACTAACGTTGTCTACAGGTCTATTTACGTATGTCATAGCTTTTCCTTTCCTTTGACTGTTGGTTCTATTTTTAACAATCTTTCATCTAAGCATTGATTGTGGCTGAGATTGATAAAAACTATATCTGCCTGGGGAAATAACCAGTATCTATGTCTGAAGAAAGAAACAAAAAAGTCATTAGCCCTGAGTCCATAGCTATTAGCTAATGACTGCTGACTAATAACTTATGACTAATGACTAATGACCAATAACTATTTTATCCAGTTAAAAAACTTCGCGGATGTATAGAGGAAAGTCAGCTTACCGCAATCTGACAGCAGTCCCAACGGCAGTAATCAACAGCAAAGCGCCAGAAGAGTCTACATTAATCGTGCCGGTATCAACTTCCACCCCGATTACAGCATTAGCACCCAGGCGCTGAGCCCGTTTTTCCAGTTCCGCGAGGGCATCTCGCTGTCCTTTGAGAAACACTTCCTCATAACTGCCGGTGCGCCCGCCGATGATGTCGCGAATGCCCGCGAAGAAATCTCGCAGGGCGTTGGTGCCGTAGACCACCTCAGCAGTTACAATTCCTAGGTAAGATTGAATTTCTGCTCCTTGAATGATATCAGTTGTTGTTACAATCATCAGTTGGCCTCAAGTGCGAAAATTTTGAGTTGGTCTTGTTCTGTAGATTTACTACATCTGGCTGCTCAAAGATTCCTGGTAAACCCTAAGCTTTCAGCGATCGCAACTTGACAGCAATCCGCTCTTTTATTCCACACACTCTTTGAAACAAATGGCCGTGTACAAACAAAGTCTCTTGGTATTCAGTACGCTGTTGATAGCAGGATTCGCTGTCGCAGCCCCGCAGATAGCGCTCTCAGCAGAAACACCAGTTCAAGTTAAAGCTCAAAATAATCCAAATTTAGATGCTCTGCTGCGACAAGGGCGGGAGTTGGTAAATTCAGGAGATTACAGTCAGGCGATCGCCATTTATCAGCAAGCAGCCCGTTTAGATGCCGAAAACCCGCGCATTTTTTCCGGTATTGCCTATTTAGAAGCACGTCAGGGCAACTATCAGGCCTCAGTAGAATTTTACCAACAGGCGATCGGTCTGGAGCCCAAAAATGCTGACTTCCAATACGCATTAGGATATGCTATGGCGAATCTGCAAAACTATCCCGCAGCAGCCTCCGCTTACCGTCAGGCCGCTGCGCTCGATCGCAAAAATGTCAATGCCCGCATTGGTCTCGGAGTGGTACTGTTTCAGCAAAAAGATTACGTCGGTGCATTTAAAGCATACCAAGAGGCGATCGCCCTCGATCCGAAAAGTTGGCAAGCTTATTCTTCAATGGGTTTAGTATTGATCCAGCAGGGAAACTTTGCCAGTGCTGTCACCGTGCTCGAACAAGCAGCTAAACTCGCTCCCAAACAAGCCAGCGTCCAGTTAAAATTAGGTAGTGCTTTGCTGCGCAGTGGCAACACTTCCGAAGGGGTAGCAGCGTTTGAAGAAGCTGCCAAATTAGAGCCACGGAACCCCGAAGTGCAGTTAGAAATTGGCGAACTTCTCCGGGTTCAAAACGACTTAGACGGAGCACTGGTAGCTTATAAGCGAGCGATTGACGTGCGCCCGAATTTAGTGGCAGCCCACGCTGCGATCGGAGAAATTCAACTAGAAAAACAAGATTTTTTAGGAGCGATTATCACTTTTAGGCGAGTGATCCAACTCGATCCAGACCGGGCAGAAGCTTATTATAATATGGGTAAAGCATTCAAAGCGCGCGATCGCACATCCGAAGCAATTCAAGCTTTCCAACAAGCCCTCGACACTTACCGCCAGCAAGGCAACAATGATGGTGCACAAAAAGCCGAGGCGGCACTTAATGAACTGAAGTAATATTTCTCATTGTACTAATTGGGAATCGGCAATGGCGAATTAGTAACGGGGAATAGCTAATGGAGAATTGGTCATCAATTACATCCGTTAAAAAATCCGTTGCCGAACTTCCCTCTCTCAATTACGCCAGTTAAAAAAATATCTAACAGCTTTATTGTGATATAATGCTGGGGCGAATTTGTAGTAACTATCGCTCGGTAAATTCAAGAGAAAATAAGGACGATCGCACAGCAACACTTGGTAAGAACTCCATCTTTTGTAAGATGCTCAAACTAATCTCTTCAGATGAATCTATTTCTATTGATAGATCCCGCAAAGTTGTTAACATTTGTAAAATGAGCAAAACATCCTATCCCAGAGCTTCATCTATGCAAACGTATGACGTGATTATCATAGGAGCAGGTCACAACGGGCTTGTCTGTGCGTCTTATCTCCTCAAAGCCGGATATACCGTTTTGTTGTTAGAAAAACGTTCGGTTCCCGGCGGCGCGGCGACTACAGAAGCAGCGATTCCCGAATTACCCGATTTTAAATTCAATTTGTGCGCGATCGACCACGAATTTATCCATTTAGGGCCAGTCGTAGAAGAATTAGAACTGGAAAAATACGGCTTAGAATATCTTTACTGCGATCCAGTCGTTTTTTGTCCGCATCCAGACGGCAAATATTTCTTGGCGCACACTTCCGTCGAAAAAACTTGTGCAGAAATTGCCCGCTACAATGAGCGCGACGCTAAAAAATATGCCGAATATACAGACTTTTGGCAGCGCGCTTTAAGTGCAATGATGCCGATGTTCAACGCGCCGCCAAAATCTATTATAGATATTGCCGGTAACTACGATATTGGTAAACTCAAAGACTTATTTTCAGTCATCGGTTCCCCCGACAAAACGCTGGACTTTATTCGCACGATGATTACCAGCGCTGAAGACATTCTCAACGAGTGGTTTGATGAGGAATTTCTGAAAGCACCCTTAGCGAGACTCGCTTCAGAATTGGGCGCGCCTCCTTCGCAAAAAACCATTGCGATCGGTGCAATTATGATGGCAATGCGCCACAATCCCGGCATGGCGAGGCCTCGCGGGGGAACTGGTGCATTGGTGCAAGCGCTGGTCAATTTAGTCAAAACCTATGCGGGTGTTATACTTACCGACCAGCACGTTGAGAAAATATTAGTTGATAACGGCCGCGCTGTCGGTGTTCGAGTTGCAGGCGGCACAGAATATCGAGCTACCAAAGGCATCATTTCTAATATTGATGCGAAGCGTTTGTTTCTGCATTTAATGGATGACAGCGATGTTGATGCTGCTGACCCGAATTTGCGGGAAAGATTGGAGCGCAAAATTGTTAATAACAACGAGACAATTCTGAAAATAGATTTAGCTCTCAATGAAATGCCTAAGTTCGATCGCTGGAACCATCGCGATGAATATTTAATGGGTTCTGTTTTAATTGCTGATTCGGTGAAACACGTTGAAATTGCCCACACCGAACCTGCGATCGGCAAAATCCCCGATTCCGATCCGTCGATGTATGTCGTGTTTCCGACGGTAAGAGACCCGTCAATGGCTCCTCCCGGACACCATACGGCTTGGATTGAATTTTTTGCTCCTTACCAGATCGAAAATGCTGAGGGAACCGGCCAGCACGGTACAGGTTGGACGGACGAGCTGAAAAACAAAGTTGCCGATCGCTGCATTGACAAATTAGCAGAATACGCGCCGAATATCAAGAATTCAATTATCGGCCGCCGGGTGGAAAGTCCGGCCGAATTGGGAGAGCGTTTGGGGGCGCTGAAGGGGAATTATTACCACGTTGACATGACGCTGGATCAGATGATATTTTTCCGTCCTTTACCGGAGTTGGCCAATTACAAAACGCCGATCGACGGTTTGTTCCTCACCGGTGCGGGCACGCACCCAGGCGGCTCGATTTCGGGGATGCCCGGACGCAATACGGCTCGCGTGTTTATGCACTCGCAGCAGCCGATCGCGCAAACTTTGGCGGATGTGGCTAATTCTCTGAAATCGACGGCTAAGTCGGTATTTCGGGGTAATTAGAAGTAAGATTTTTAACCGCAGATGAATGCAGATGAACGCAGATATAATTAATCTGCGTTCATCTGCGTTAATTTATTCAGTCTTTTAGTATTGATTCAGCTTGATACCGCATCAAGGGAAAACGAAGGGCGATCGCACTCAATATTTTACCTAACTCAGGGGCATCTTTGGCAAGATTTGGCGTTGGTTCACGTTCCTTCAAATCTGTTAAAATAGTCAAAATATGCTGAGCAAAATCTTCATCAGCCCGATCCAACAAATCAACTAATTTAGCCATATCTTCTTTCGCACCCAACCAGTACCTTGCACCCAGCAATTCAGCTTTTACTGATAAAGGAAGTTCAGAGTTTAGATACTTTTCCAGTTTGGGCAATAGCTGCGACGTACCTAAAATTCCAATAGCATTAGCAGCATAACATCTAACAGCTTCATCTTCATTAGGATCGAGCAGTGAAATATCGAGAATTTTGATTGATTTAGGTTCTCCTAAATACCCCAGAGTTTCTGCTGCTGATGCGCGAACCAGTGCCGAAGGGTCATTTCTTAAGATATGCTCTATTGGTGCGATCGCAGGAATATAATCAAGTTCACCCAGCGCCTCAACTACTTCAGACCTCACAATGTCTTCTGGATCGTCCAGCAAGTTCATTAATGCAGGGCCAACTGTTTCTACTTCCTCTGAACCGAGATAACCCAATGCTTCTGCTGCGGTGAATCGAATAACTGCATCTGGTGACTTCAGCAACCTCACTATTTTCGGTGCAGCCTCATAAACTTCTGCATCAACCAGATCCAGAATTGCCCCGGTTTGCCGATTCGGTTGGTCTGAATTGCAATCATCCAAAAGCAGTTCAATACTTTGCTTATTCATAATTATTACCTGCTGTAATTTAATCTTTTTATCTGTGACGACTGCGACGCTTTTTCTTAGCTTTTTGAGTTGCTTTTATTTTATGAATCTTTACAGTGTCATCATTACACTCAGCATTTTTCATAAGTATTTTCAGCGCTTCACCTATTGATGCTGCTGACCCATCTTGCATAAGTTGCTGAGCTTCTTTTAAAATACCCGTATCCGCGACGTTACCTTCCGAAGTCATGTTTCTGTTGTGCCATATTTTTAAATATTGAAAATAATATTAAGGAAAATGCCGATCGCCCCTCAATAAATCCTCTAACCTAGTATGATAGACTAATTTCCATTGTAACATAACGGGCAAGTTCCTACTCTTTGAAAACTCACTGCGCTAACCTTGTTGAACCATCAACATCAGAAATCTCAGGATTTGTTCGACTGGCGGCAGGGAATAATCGCTGAGGTCGAGCGCCACATTCTCCTAATTTCTTACAAATTCATCCTTTGTGCAGATGGAATTTATGCCTGAAAATAGAGAAACTTATATTAGCGTTACCCTATTTTTTAGCGATGACAAACCGAGTTTTGATTGTCGGCGGGCGGGGACGAATTGGCAACAGCGTTGCTCAAGACCTTGTTACCCACACCGACGCAGAAATTACTATTACCGGACGCGACCCTAATGGCTCTCTTCCACCAGAGTTGCCGCCGGATCGATCGCGCTATTTAGCTTTAGATTTAGCAGATAGTGCAGCTTTGCAGCAAGCTGTTTCATCCTCTAACCTCGTCGTGCACTGTGCCGGGCCATTTCACTACCGAGACGCTAGCGTATTGAAAACTTGCATCGAGGCTGGTGCTAATTATACCGATGTCAGCGACAGCCGCAGTTTTACTCGCAGAGCTTTAGAATTGCGCGAAACAGCTAAAAATGCTGGAATTACTGCGATTATCAATACGGGAATTTTCCCTGGAATTTCTAATAGCATGGTGCGCCGAGATGTCGAGCAATTAGATACAGCAGAACACATCCATTTGAGTTACGTTGTCGGCGGTTCGGGCGGTGCTGGTGTGACGGTGATGCGGACTACTTTTTTAGGTTTGCAAACTCCTTTTGAGGTTTTGATTGATGGCCAAATGCAGCAGATCAAGCCATACACCGATCGCGAAACGATAGAATTTCCCCAACCCTACGGCAAAACTGGCGTTTACTGGTTCGATATGCCGGAAGCAATTACTTTGCCCGAAACTTTCCCAGTGAAAACAGTTGTTACCAAATTCGGCACTTTTCCCGACCTTTACAATCACTTGACTTGGTTTGTTGCCAAATACTGGCCCGATAGCTGGCTGAAAAATCCGTCTGTGATTGAGTTTTTGTCCTATGTCAGCTACGGGATGACTGCTGTTAGCAATAATTTTAGCGGTGTGGGCGTGGCTGTGCGATCGCAAGTAACCGGCCTAAAAAACGGTAAACCCGCTAAAGTTCGATCGACAGCGGTACACTCAAATGCTGCCGCAGCTACGGGCATCGGTACTGGCAGCATCGCTCAATTAATTTTAGAAGGCAAATTGACAAAGCCGGGGGTTTGGTCGGTAGAGCAAGCTCTTTCTACGGAGCTATTTGAACGAGCTATGCAGAGTCGCCACCTCAAGATTAATCAAGAATGGGTGTAATGAAAGCAGTGCGATTCTGTAGGGTGCGTCAGCTCATAGATACTCGATTCCCGGAAAAAATAACGCTCTGTTGACGCACCCTACTACTAATCTATCTTCAGGTAGAAGTCTGTATAGCAATTAGAGGCTTATTATAATTCGTAGCACGATAAATATCCCTGTTCGCTCGATCGCGATAGGGTAGCTGCGACAAAAATTGCGGTTCAACCAAGGTTCTTGATGCGCGATCGCCCGCAAGGGACAACAAACACGATAATTTTTGCGACCAAATACGAGGAGACGTTGATATGAAGCGGGTTTTAAAAGCTCTGGGACAAACATTGAGTCAAAGCATTTTGCTAGTCTGTATGCTGGCTTTCATTGCTCTGGCCGGTATAGTGGCAGTACCAAATCAGGCTGCTCATGCAGCAGGTCAATACACCAGTCAGGCGCAGCCGGAAGCTAAAATTACTGACCCCGCAGAAAGTTTTGAGGATCTCAATCCCCAAGCAGCTTACGAAGATATCGTCAACACCGCTCAAAATCCTGCCAAGGTCGAGAAGGTTTACGATGAAAGTTTAAAGGAATACAAGGCAGAACACCCGCAAGAAAGCATTGTTCAAAAAGCTGAAAATCTGATCGAAAAGGTTACGGGCAAGGAATAAATTAGAAATTTTCTATCTAACTCAAGTTGCGAAATATTCAGCTTCGCTGAGGACACAGTTGAGCAGAGATTGGAACTCACTTGAATCTTATTATGTAGGGTGCGCTGGGCGCACCTTACGTCGTTTGATTGCGTGTTAAACCACTAATTTTTTTCGTCCAAGACAGTTTTATCCTTCCCCTTTCCTGGTTTTTAAAGCTAGCAGATTCATCCCTAAGGAAGATGAATAAGTAGCAACTAAAAAGATAAATTTAAGCAGACTTGCAGTTAGATAAAAGGAAAAAATATCATGAACGATGACACAAAAACGGTGAAGCAACCTGATGCTAACATTGACCCGCTGTCCGGGGAAAAAGGGGCTCATCCAGTGGGAACTGGTATCGGTGCTGCGAGTGCGGGTGCTGCTGGTGCTGCGATCGGCGGTGCGATCGGCGGACCTGTGGGAGCAGTTGTGGGCGCTGTTGTGGGCGCGTTTAGCGGTGGTTTGGCGGGTAAAGGTGTCGCAGAGGCGATCGACCCCACGGTAGAAGATGCTTACTGGCAAAACAACTACAGCTCCCGTCCTTACGCGGATACGAGCGCAACTTACGACGACTATCAGCCTGCATACCGCACCGGTTATGAGGGCTACAGCCGCTATAACGGTACTGGTAAGAGCTTCAACGAACTCGAAGACGATTTGCAGCGCGACTACGAAACAAATCGCGGTAAGTCGAACGTACAGTGGGAAAAAGCCAAGCACGCCACGCGCGACGCTTGGGATCGGGTGGAACGCGCTGTTCCTGGCGACATTGACAAAGACGGCCGCTAACACCGTCAGAAGACCGGGCGGTTGAAACCGCGTTATTTTCTTTACACCGCCTCCGCGGACTTCGTTTGTCTAGACGCGGTTTCAACCGTACGTCCTATCTTGGGGATTTTTTACCTCTCTCTACATCTGAGAGGGGTATTTTTAACTGAGTGGAAATCATTGTTTTTAGGAAGCAAGATTTTGCCAGGGCTGGTTTGGCGGCTTGAATCGCCAAAAAACTTATTAACAAAAAAGTTTGAGATTGGCATTTTTTGTTGACTATTAGCCTTAAAATTAAACTAATTCAGGACTCAGGCATCGATCGCATATAGCGGTTCTCAAGCGTGGTGAGGTATGCCCGATGCCCGATGCCCGATGCCCGATGCCATATCCCGGAAGCGTACCTGATCTTTCTAAGAAAGGCTATATTTCTGTGATTGTTCGCAATCCGCGTTAGCAATCGCAGCCAGAACCCGAAAGCATCGGTTGCATCAAGTCCGATAATTGTTAATCTAAATCCTTTCATTCAAAATCGGTATAACTTGTGGATGCAATGTTGGAAAGAGCTTGGACACTCAAGCAAAATTTAATTGACTTTGTGCTGGATGCTGAGGGAGAGTTGGCGGTAGCTTTAGAAGCTTTTGCAGCAACTAAAGCGGTTGGCGAGCGCTACGATATTGCTCAGCAAAATCAAGTGATTGACAGTTTTACAGTTGAAGGTAAAGTCGGAGACAAAATGCCGATCGACCTTTTTGTCGAAAGTCAGCCAGATTTAACCGAGGGCGAGATCAGTTTGCTAAAAAGTTGGGGCAAAAAAAGCTTCACCGGTTTATTTGAAATCACTCAAATTTCCCCTGACAGCTTCGAGGTGACAAACTGGCTGACGGCGAAGCACTATACTGTTAAGCCTAACAGCGCTAATTTTCTGCAAGAAATGTCTCGCTTTAAGTTAGGAGAAATCTTGCGGGCTCGGATTGCGCCTCTCACCGATGACTGGTGGATACTCTCTGGGCCTCCAATTCCGATGGGGAAATTGGGCAAGCCAAAGTTGGCAGTTGCGATCGGCAATTTCAAGCAAAATTACAAAAATAACCTGTACAGCGACGCCCCGGAACTGTTAGAGCAAGCTTGGAAATCGGTAGAACAGTATCACGACGATTTTACCGAATTTTTTGGCAGCGATGAAGTGACGTTATCGGGATATCACCTGAATAAACAGTTGGCAGAATTTCAGGAAGTAATCATTAAAAAACGCCTAGCTGATATTGGTGTTGATGAAACGAAATCTCTGGCGGATCTCGTTGAAGATGCCGGAGTCGATCCAGAAGAAATCAAAGCAGCCGCCATCGCAGCAGCAGGCGCCGATACTAAAGCAGTTGAGGTAATGCTCGACAGCAATGCTAGTTCAAAAATGGTAGTGCCGAAAGTCGAATTGCCCGATCGCTTCAAGAAAGCCGAAAAGGTGACAGCACTTTCTCATCCGCGCTGGGGGCAAAGCTTTTTGTCTACCTACGCTCAATTTACGGAAATGCTGACAGCCGAAGACTTTTCCACCATTCCCGGTTACGAAAAGCTGGTTCGCAACTATCTAGAAGATCCGGCAATTAATACCTGGATTTGGCGGCGGTTAGCTCAGGTTAATCCAGCCAAATTACAACAAATCCTGCAAACTGTATTGGAACGCACAGACTTTCAGATCGATCGCGATTTAGACGCCCTGCTGCAAGAATTCAAAAAACCCTTAGAACCCGAACTCCCCGAAATTGCCAGTGTTCCCCTGCACCTGCACAACTTATTTCAGGAAGCTTTAGGCGAAGTCAACAAGTCAAAGTCCAAACCGCAGGATAAAAAGAAAACCTCTAAAGGCTTTAAATCTTGACAAACTAAGTTCGTGACATACTCCTACACGCTCTGCTATCGCATACAGTGTAGGCTGCTCACCAACTCCACCTCATACTATGCGCTAACGAGTCCGCTTCGCCAACGGATATTGATTGAGATTTTCGCAGCCAAAGGAAGGCGGGAACAGAATGGTAATTTCAATTACGAGTGCGATCGACCCTAGCCATTTTGGGCGCGTTAATCTGCATCCCTCAGATAATAAACCATTAAACAAGCTCACAGCTAGCTGTGAGCTTATTGCCCGGTAATATAACTTAAATAGCTTTGCAGGCAGGACTTTAGGTGATTTCTAAGACAGAATTGGCGTTGCTGATTTACGGTATGAAAGGCTAAATATGCAATTCATAAAAACCAGCGTCCACAAAGCTTCTGGATTTTAAAATTATTTGTTTCATACCCTGATTAAGCAACGCCAAAGAATTTACCGATTAGGAGGACGAACAGCAGTTCTTCCCTACGATGGAATGATGGTGTGTGGTAATTTTTATTCTGGAAATCACCTATCTCTCACGGAGGTTCAGCCCCCAGTTATCCTGCAAGCTCTTGGGAATCGTGAATTCCGTCTTTTGTCCTTCCCGCTCGAGGTAATGCAGTCCCTCAATCAGCCTGCGTGAGAATGCGCCGCTGAGCCCTGCCGCCAGCTTCGAGCGATCCTGCATCTCGTCGTTGACTCCTAAAATCCAGCGCAGTGGACGTAAAAAGTGCCGAGTCCAATCGGCGCGTTCGATACCAACCGCTTCAACCACGCGTTCGTCGCAGAACTCGCGGATGAGCACGGGAACGATACCATCGAACATCTTGCCGGGAACGCGCTCCTTCATATAATCAACCAGCGCAGCAGTAAGTTCTCGCCCGGCATCTGACGGAGCTATATGATGGGCTAGTATCGCATCCCACAATGCTTTGCCATCCTCGACATTGCCCGGTAGCAGGTCCTCCTGAATTCCCATTATGCTGCCAATGACACGCCAACAGTGAAAGAACGCGGCTTCTTCCTCCGTGGTAAAGTCCAATCCCAGCTTGGTCAAGACTTGGGGCAACAGTGCAAAGGATAGCATCGTACAAACCAAGTCTTCCTGGTTGATGGGAACACCGTACTCAGCACGCCAGCGGGGATATTGCCTCATGTGGTAGCGAATTGTGGTGTGCAGCAGACGGATCTTTTGAGCCGTGCGTACCCCACGACCATTTGGCTCCAACCCACCCTCGGCCATAACATCGAGGAGAAACTGCGCGGTTTCCATGAGGCGTTGATGTATCCTTTTGGTGATCCGGTGCGTGAAACTCAGTACCTGCGCTCCCTTGGCGCCGGAGTAGCATGAAGGCAACGACCAGCAAAACAACGCCATCGTCATTTGCATACCATAACGCGAAAACAGTTGCTGTCCGAGTCGGATCTGCTCCCGATCCGCCCATGAAGGCCAGTCATCTGTGGTATTGAGGAAATCTTCAAGCTCGTCAGGCATTTCGACTGCCACCAGATCATCGTTCTTTTGAATGTCTTTTAGAAGTTTATTTACAGCGTCCACCTGATTGAGCCCAAAGATTTTTTCAATGACGGAATCGGCTGGCGGATCGCCGATTTCACGATACAAGTCTAGAGTGTTGCGGGTCCATCGGCTTGATAACATGGGTCTTTAACTCCGTAGTTTTTTTGAGAAATAAGTTAAGTGGGCGGGAAAATTTATAAGTATTGGACAAGAACAAGTTACTAAGGTGATTTCCAGAATGAAAATTACCACAGAACATCATTCCATCGTAGGGGAGAACTGCTGTTCGTCCTCCTAATCGGTAAATTCTTTCTTAGAAATCACCTTAGTGCTTCTTCACCGCGCTCGAAAGAACTGAAGTCCTCACTACAAAAACCTTTTGTTAATCTTCAATTTGTCGAACAGCCATGCGTTGCAGCGGCAGGCTGAGGATGCTAGAAGCAGTCAACAAGTAAGAAAGAACAGTAGTTAGCTTCAAACTGAGCAACAACCAGCTATCCTCTGGTAAGTGAAGTTTCAGCCCAAAAACAGAAATACAGTACACTATCCAGTAAGTAAAGCTCATCTTGATCAGGATTTCTTCGCTCAAAGTGCGATCGTCAGTTGGCTGCGAGTTGCGATTATCACCCAGCAGGACTAGACCCGCAATAGAAGCCACAAAAGAAACTATAACGAGATAGTCATGCCAGTTAAGCTCAACCATTTCTAAACTCCGCTTTTATCTTAATTTTTGGAATTAGACATCAGTCTAAAGGATAAGTTTTCCGGCTCCAAGTAATAGTTACAATTTGACACAGCCGCAGTTACAAATCGCAATGAAAATTCACCGCAACCGCCCGCCACTGCCTCGTTTAGTCAGCCGACAAGGACAATTCACCTTAAATATTGTCAAGTTGGGAGTACCTCGCCTGCATTTTGCCGACCTCTACCACAGGCTGCTAACTCTTTCTTGGCCGCAATTTTTCATTCTGATTTGTCTCTCGTATGTACTCACGAATTCTTTATTTGCCTTAGCTTACTTGGCGGGAGGAGATTGCATTGCTAACGCACGGCCCGGTTCTTTCAAAGATGCCTTTTATTTCAGCGTGCAAACAATGGCAACAATCGGCTACGGTGCCATGTATCCGCGCACGGATTACGCTAATACTATAGTCGCGATCGAAGCGTTTTATGCTTTGTGGGGAGTGGCAATGGTGACGGGACTAGCTTTTTCGCGATTTTCCCGACCAACAGCTAGAGTTATCTTCAGCCGCGTAGCTGTAATCGCTCCTTTTAATGGCGTTCCTACTCTCATGTATCGCACGGGAAATCAGCGCTTCAATCAAATTTTAGAAGCGCAGCAAAGAGCTACTTTGATCCGCGACGAGGTAACACCGGAAGGAGAATATATGCGGCGTTTTTACGATTTGCAATTAATGCGGAGTCAATCTCCTATTTTTGCATTAACTTGGACGGTTATGCACGCAATTGATGAGAATAGTCCTTTGTACCAACTTACTGCGATAGATTTGATTGAGCAGCAAGCAGAAATTGTGATTACGCTAACGGGAATTGACGACACTGTTTCGCAAACTATTCACGCGCGGCATTCTTTTGTAGCTGCTGAAATTGTCTGGAATATGCGGTTTGTAGATATTATTCTGAGAATGCCGGATGGTGGGCGGGTGGTAGATTATACTCGGTTTCACGATGTAAAGCCTGTTGAATGAATGTGTTGATTTAGATTGTTATTTTAAAAGTGGCACGTTTTTATATTGTTTTAATAAAAATTATGAATTATATAGCTCTATATTTGGAAATGCAAGCCAGACAATTTGCATTTCAATATATATCTTTAAAAAGTTTTTTAATCAATTTTTGGAACTGGCAAGATGCCCGTTGCACAGAAAAAACATATTTTTTTAGAACGGGCATCTTGCCCGTTCCTGCCTATTTTTGCAAGAGGTCTAATATGTTGAAAAAATCTAGATAGAAAATGCTAGAATAGTTTGATCGTGACAAAACATATTTTTTTTTACCACTTAGTACGAATAACGAATATGACACTAAAAGAATTACAACCGCAACTCCTGGCTTTAAGTCCAGAGGAAAAGACTCAAGCGATACAATTTTTAGCCCAAAGTTTAACCAATTTTTGGTCAGGAATTCAAAAGAATCCTGGCGTAATGGGCGGCGAAGCTTGTATCAGACAAACGCGGATTCCTGTTTGGCTGTTGATAAGTTATCGCCGTCAAGGTGCTAGCGATGCTCATATTTTAGAAGGTCATCCCGATCTGAGTGCGGCCGATTTGGTAAATGCTTTTGCTTATGCAGAGGCACACGTAGATGAGATCGATCGAGCTATTCTAGAACAAGAAGAGGCATAAACTGTGGTGCGTATTTATGCAGACGAACAATACCCATTTCCGGTTGTAAAAATTCTCCGCAATTTGGGGCATGATGTCCTGACTGTTCAAGAAGCGGGGAAGGCAAATCAAAAGATACCTGATGATGAAGTTCTAGCTTTTGCTGTTAGCACGAATCGTGCAGTTGTGACACTTAACAGACCCGATTTTATTCGACTGCACAAGTTGAGTTCTGACCATAATGGGATTATTGTATGCACGAACGATCAAAATTGGGAGCGGCTGGCGGCGCGGATTGATGAGGCTATTGCTAATCTGGAAACTTTGAGAGGTATGCTGATTCGAGTTAACCGCCCATCGGTTGAAGATAAGTCATAGAATACATCGAGTCTAAAATTCACTTATACTATGCGAATAATTAATTCTGTTCTCCGCTTTGGTGCGCCGCACCCTACGATTGACCGTTAAATATGTTGAATTAAATTTGGGGTAGCAAGTGCTAGAATAGTTTGATGGTGACAAAACGTAGATTTTCCTCACTAATTACGAATATGACACTGAAAGAATTGCAACCACAGCTCCTGGCGTTAAGTCCAGAGGAAAAGACTCAAGCTATACAATTTTTAGCCCAAAGTTTAACCAACTTTTGGTCTGGAATTCTAAAGACTCCTGGCGTATGTGGTGGCGATGCTTGCATCAGACAAACGCGGATTCCTGTTTGGGTGCTGGTGAATGCTCGCCGTTTAGGTATTTCGGAATCTGAACTGTTAGAAGATTATCCGACTCTGCGTGCCGCTGACTTGGCGAATGCTTGGGCTTATGCTGAGGCATATCCTGACGAGATTGAAACAGCAATTCAAGAAAATGAGGATGATTGAAAAGTGGCATTTTTTTATGCAGATGAACAATATCCAAAGCGAGTTGTGGAATTTCTAAGGACTTTAGGTCACGATGTCCTGACAGTACAGGAAGCAGGAAATGCTAATCAAAAAATTCCTGATGAAGAAGTATTAGCTTTTGCATTGAGTATTAATCGCGCTATTTTAACGCTCAATCGCCGTCATTTTATCAAGCTGCATACATTACAACCCGACCATGCTGGTATCATTGTTTGTAAAGATGATTCAAATAGGGAGCGACTGGCTGCGCGGATTAATGAGGCTATTTCTAATCTCGAAACTTTGAGAGGTATGCTGATTCGAGTTAACCGTCCGTCGGAATGATTGTAAGTTATATAGCAATCCTAATTGATTTTCTAGATCGAGAAAATCTGAAATTATTGCTAGATATGGAGTCTAGCAAGACAAGGGGTCGTTATCCTTTGAGACTCAGATCGGATTGCTATAGAATACATCTAATATGGAATGCACTTATACACTTATAAGTAAATTCACTTTATTAAACGTAAAATACGGCTCGCTAAAAGGCTTGCTCTATATCTCTTCTTCCGACTTCCATCGAACTTCTTCCGACTTCCATCGAACTTCTTCCATCCATCCGTTACATCCGTTACAAAATCCGCTGCCGAACTTCCTTCTTCCTTCTTCCTTCTTACTATGCGAATAATTCATACTGCTGACTGGCATTTGGGACGACGTTTTCGAGGGATCGATCGCACTTCCGAAATTGCGATCGCCCTGGAACAGATTTTGAAACAAGCCAAAGAGCTAGATGTCGATGCTGTGTTGGTTGCCGGAGACATTTTTGACGTTCCCAACCCTCCAGCCTACGCTGAACGCATTGCCTATCACTTTTTCTGCGAACTCCAAGCTGCCGGAATTCCCGCAATTGCGATCGCCGGTAATCACGATTCAGCATCCCGCATCGACAGCATCGCCCAATTGCTCTCCCTCGCCGGCGTTCGCGCTTTAGGTAAACCCAGGCGATCGGCAGACGGTGGCACGATTACTCTCAATACAAAAAGTGGTAAACTGTGCGTGGGAGCAATGCCTTTTGCTTCCGAACAAAGACTGTTAGATGCTAATTCTCTCTGGCACTCCGGCGACGCTAACCGCCGCCAAGATTACCGCGAAATTGTAGCAGATTTACTGCAAAATTTAACCACAGATTTTCGCGACAATACGGTGAATATGCTGATGGCACACATGAGCATAGACGGCGCTCGCTTGGCTAAATCCGAAGTCGCTTATTACACGCGAGAAAAATACCTGCTGTCATCGCAAACTCTGCCGCCGGAAGCTCAGTATGTCGCCCTCGGACACATCCACATTCACCAGCGCATTGGTAAGAATTCCCCAGCTTATTATTCCGGTTCTTTGATTCAGTTAGATTTCGGAGAAGCGGAACAGGAAAAAGGATTTTGCTTGATCGAAGTTGAGCCTGGAAGTCAGGCTAAGGTAGAATTTAGACCTGTGGCTTGCCACAAGCCGTTAAAAGTGCTTCAATGTGATAATGACAATCTCGATCAAATTTTAGAAGCTCATCAATATCATCCGGGTTACTTGAAGGTAATTGTCGAACTGGATAGCCCGCAAATCGGATTAGCCGATCGCGTCCGCCAAATCTGTTCTCAAGCGCTGTTAATTGAGCCGCGCTATCGGGATGCACTGCTAGAAGCCACAGAGAACACTAATATCGATCCCAATAATTTCGATCCGGCGGCAGAGTTCTGCAACTATTATCAAAACCGCTTGGGAACGACTCCGCAACCCGCTGTATTGGAGGGATTTCAGGATTTGTATAAGAAGTTTAAGGAAACAGTTAATAGTTAAATTGGTCATTGGTCATTGGTCATTGGTAATGGGTAATTGGTAATTGGTAATTCTTTGCCATTGCTCGTGATTTCCCGAACGGACTTGATAAGTGCCATAGCACTCGAAACAACATAATTGTAAAAATTCCCAAATCTCAAATCTAAAATCAGTATGCGTCCCCTAGAACTTTTACTCGAAGGATTTACCAGCTTCCGCCGGGAACAGCGTTTAGATTTTTCTCAACTCGATTTGTTTGCAATTACTGGTGCTACAGGTGCGGGCAAATCTTCGCTGCTAGATGCGATGACTTACGCACTTTTTGGGATGACAACTCGCAGCGGCAAGCAAGTAGGTGATTTGGCAAGTCAAGGTAGTAAAAATTTAAAGGTGCAGTTGCGTTTTGCTGTGGGTTCTGCCCAGTATCGGGTGACGCGGACATGGCGTTTTCGTCCAAAAACTCCTGAAAATAAGGTGATTTTGGACTTCTGGCAAAACGGCGAGTGGGAAACTTTGGGAACGAGTATTGTTGCTGTTCAAAATACGATCGAACAGATTTTGGGGATGGATTTTGATACTTTTACGCGAGCAATTATTCTGCCTCAAGGAAAGTTTGATGAGTTTATTAAAGGGGATACTTCTAAGCGCCGGGAAATTTTGCGGCAGCTAGCCGGATTTGAGATTTTTGAGCAGATGCGGAAGGAAGCAAATGAGCTCGCAAAGTTGCTGAAACAGGAACGGGAAATGGTGGAAAGGCAGTTGGCTGATTTGACCGCGCCGACGGTGGATGAGGTAGATCTAAAGCGATCGCAACTTGGAATTTTAGAGCAGCAGTTACCTGAGTTCGAGCGCGCCGTGATGAAAGCTCAGAAGGCGTTAGACGAAGAGGAACAGCTATTTTCACAAATCGCTCGTTGGCAAGAGTTGCAACAAAAATTGGCTGAGTTAAATGCGAGTTCCGCCGACATTGAAATTTTAGCACGGCGTTTGGAAAGAGCGCAAGCTGCCAATCATTTACAGGGAGATTGGGCTTTAGTGCGATCGGCTCGCAGTCAGCATGAAACTGCCGAAAAAGCCGCTCAATCAGCGCGGGAACAATTAATTAAAGCTCGCTGCGAGTTGGCGGCAGAACAACAGCAACTTGACGAGGCTAAAGCCAAAGCAGAGGCACTAGCACCACAATTTAAGGCTCGCGAAAATGCTCTGGCTGCTGCTAAAGTATATGAAGAACAGCGCGCTCAATTAGAAAAAGAAGTTGCAATCGCCCAAAAAATACAACAGGAAAAACTCCGCTTTTTCCAAGCAGCAGATAAAGAATTGCAAGCTACTAACACTAAAATTCAGAGTGCGGGTTTTCGAGTTACTAGAGCAGCGGTACTGCTCGAACAGTATTCGCCGGGAGGAAAGCGTTTAGAGCAGTTGCAGGAAATTGCACCTTTATTGGTGGAAGTTCAGCTTATTGCCAAGCAGGGAAAAAGTCAGCAGGAAATGTTGGGTAAGTCTCTGGTAGAAAAAGAAAGCGCTCAACATAATTATGTCGAAGTTGCCACTAATTTAGCAGCGGCAGAAATCCGGCTCAAAGAGTGCGGTGGTGAGTTAGAAGCGGCGGAAACTGCTAATGCGGAAGCGGCGCGTTTAGAGACTGTTGCTGCTGTCAGAATGTCGTTGAATTCTGGCGATACTTGCCCGGTGTGTGGGGGGGTGCATCCTGAGAGCGATTTGCTCCCTCCTTTACCGATTTCTAAGATTGTAGATGTCGCTGGTTTGCGCCGGAAACTGGCGGCAGCAAATCAGGTTTTTCAATCTGCTCAAATGGCGGTGGCTGAGGGGAAAAGCGCAGTTTCATCCTGCGAGCAAAAACAGTCAGAAATTGCTAAAATATTGGAATTGACGGCGAACAGAGTTGGCGAATTGCAGCAGCAAATCTCGAAGATTCTGGAGGAGCAAGAATGGGAAGTGTCGCAGTTGCAGCAGGAGTTGGCAATCCTTAAAGAGAGCGATCGCCAATACCGAGAAACCGAGCAGCAATTTCAAATTGCATCCTTGGAGTATAATAATTACGAAGAAAGATTAAATTTTGCAGGGACTACAAAAGCTGCTAAACAGCAAGAATATCAAGATGCGATCGCCGAATTTGACCGCAGACAGCAGCAGTTGCAAAGTTGTGTCAACGCGCTTTATCAAATTACCGAATATCAATCTTATGCTAATTTAGCACAAGCCTTGGCAGAAGAGAAGCAAGAGTTGGCAAATCTGCTAAAAGTTGCGGAAAAATCTTATCAAACTGCTCAAAATACTGCTATTCAAGCAGCAGAAAGAGAGCAACAAGCTGGAGAAGTTTTTGCACAGGCGCAAGCCAGTAAACAGCAGTTAAACCAGGATTGGTTAGCAAAATTAACAGCGGTTGATTTTACAGAAGAGACATTTTTAGCAGCGGTGGCGCCCGTTAGCGAACAATTGCAGTGGGAAAATGCGATTCGCTCTATGCGCGAGTCAAAAATTCAGTTGGAGACGCGGGCGAAGGATTTGAGTGAGGCGATCGCAGGCAGGACTACTGATGAAGATACTTTAACACAAGTGCGATCGGCAAAACACACCGCCCAAGAAAACTTCAAACAAGCCAACAACAACCGCGCCGAACTTTTAGCGTGGATTCAAGTAGCCGCCCAAACCCTCGAACAAGCCGAAAGACTGTCACAGCAAATCACAAACTTCGCAGAACAAGAGCAAACTTATCATACCTTAGCGCAGAATCTGAAATCAAACGAATTTCAATCCTACATCTTAGAACATTTAGAAGCAGAATTAGTCGGCAGCGCCACCTTAATTTTGCAAGAATTAACCGACAATCGCTACAAGTTGAGAAACCAAGATGGCGAATACTGGGTAGCAGATAATTGGAATGGTGGCGAAGCTAGACGAGTCCGCACCCTTTCCGGCGGCGAAACCTTTGCAACTTCCCTATCAATGGCTTTAGCTTTATCAGAAAAACTGTCTCAAGGAGCTCAATTGGGTAGCTTGTTTCTCGATGAAGGATTTGGCACATTAGATGCAGAAACTCTCGAAAGCGTTACTCAGATTTTAGAATCTTTGCGGCAGCGAGAAAGGCTGATTGGAGTGATTACTCACGTTCAAGGATTGGGCGAAAGATTGCCCGCACAAGTTAAAGTGTTTAAGTCACCGCAAGGCTCTAGAATAGAAGTTGAAAGAGTTTAGAAGACAGGGCGGTTGAAACCGCGTCTTATCTGATTACAAACAAATTTTATCCTAAAAATACAGTTAAATTCTATGAAAAATCACCTAACTCGAATGCAATTGGTACAATCACCAATCATCCCAGTAGTAGGCGAACTAATCCGGCAAAATCCGGGAACAATATCATTAGGACAAGGCGTAGTTTACTACAATCCGCCCCAAGAATCCTTTAACAAAATCCCCGAATTCTTCGCAAATCCCGACAATCATAAATACAAAGCCGTCGAAGGAATTCCCCAATTACAAGATGCAATCGCAGCCAAACTCCAAACAGATAACGGCATAGAAATTAACAATAAAAACTGCATTGTTGTCACCGCAGGCAGCAATATGGGATTTACCAACGCCATTCTTGCCATCACCTCAGCGGGAGACGAAGTTATCATCCAATCACCTTATTATTTCAACCACGAAATGGCAGCAGTCATGGCAAATTGCCGCCCAGTGATAGTAGAAACTGACGCTAATTATCAACTTAATATCCCTGCAATCAAACAAGCAATTACCGATAAAACTCGCGCCATCGTCACAATTTCACCCAATAACCCAACTGGTGTAGTTTATTCCGCCGAAGCACTCCGGGAAGTTAACGAAATTTGCCGCCAACACAATATCTATCACATCAGCGATGAAGCCTACGAATATTTTACCTATAACGGCGTTAAACACTGTTCCCCCGCAGCTTTTCCCCATAGCAACGAACATACAATTTCCCTGTTTAGCCTTTCTAAAGCCTACGGTTTTGCGAGTTGGCGCATCGGGTATATGGTAATCCCAGAACATTTGCTGGTTTCAGTGAGGAAAATTCAAGATACCATCTTAATTTGTCCGCCGGTAATTTCTCAATATGCAGCCCTGGGAGCCTTGCAAGTTGGTAGAGGTTACTGCGATAATTATGTAAGGGCGATCGCATCTGTGCGACAACTCGTATTAAACGAACTCAATACAATCCAAAATCTGTGTACAATTTCCCCGGCCTGTGGAGCTTTCTACTTTTTCTTGAAAATTGACACACAGCTCGATACAATGGAATTAGTAGAAAAATTAATTCGCGAATATCGCGTAGCAGTGCTTCCCGGTACAACCTTCGGGATGGATAGTGGCTGCTATTTGCGGGTTGCTTACGGTGCTATGGAAACTGAAACAGCGGCGGCTGGAATTAGTAGGTTGGTTAAAGGTTTGAAGACAATTTTAGGAGCATAAAATATGATTACAAGTAACTTCAAAGCTATTCAAAATAATCAAGATTCAATCTTAGCTAAACTTGCCAATTTGCGAGTCATGATGGCAAAAAATGACTTAGATTGCTATTTCATCCCAGCGGTTGACGAACATTTTAATTTATCAGTCCCAGCAGCTAAGCAAAGACGAGCTTGGATTTCAGGTTTTACCGGTTCCGCCGGAGATTTGTTGGTTGGCCAAGATTCTGCTTGGTTATTTGTGGATTCTCGCTATTACGAACAAGCGGAGTTACAAGTCGATACGGGAATTATTCAAATATCTAAACTTGGCTTAGAAGAAAATTTAAGTTTAATTGAAACTTTAGAAAAATTGGCAGAATCTGCACCAAAATCAACTAAAATTAGATTTGGTTTTGATCCGTTTACTGTATCAACAGAGCAATATCAAAAATGGGTGAATAAATTTGCAACTGCTGGAATTGAGCTAGTATCAATCCGGGAGAATTTAGCAGACAAAGTTCGAGAAACAGTAGAGACTTTACCCGCGATTGACGAATCTCCCATATTTAGCTTACCTGCAACCCTGACTGGAGAAACGGCAGCCCAAAAATTAGCCAGAGTCAGGGAAGCGATGGCAAAAGCTAACATCGACGTGCTGCCGATTAGTAACCTGAATCAAATAGCGTGGCTGTTCAATCTCCGAGGCTCGGATATTCCCAACATTCCAATTTTTATATCCTATGCGATTGTCACCACAGATGCAGCGTTTTTGTTTACCAATCCTGAACGAGTTTCACTAGAAATCAAGCAAGAAATATCGGCAGATATAACTTTGCTTCCCTACACAGACTATCCGTCAACTTTAGTATCTTGTGTCAGTTTGCCGAAAAAAATTCGGGTGCTATTGGACTCGAAACACAGCACAGCAGGCACGTACCAGTTAATTTTAGACCAGCAAAAAGCTAAAAATAACATCGAAATAGTTTTTGAGCCGAATCCTATAGAAGGGATGAAAGCTCGGAAGAATCCGGTGGAAATCGAGCAGATGAAATCGGCTAATTTTAAGGCAAGTCGAGCGAAAACTCTGACTTTAATGTGGTTGACAGAGCAGGTTGAAAATGGTAATGTATTGACAGAGTTTGATGTTAAAGAAACTGTCGAAGGTTTTTATCAGCAAGAAACTGATTTTCAGAGTTTATCTTTTAGAACGATCGCAGGTGCTGGATCAAATAGCTCGATCGTACATTACGGCACTCCCAGCCCTGAAATCACGTTAAAACCCGGAGAATTGCTGCTGCTAGACTCAGGATCACAGTATTTAGCAGGCACAACGGACGACACCAGAACCATGATTGTCGGGGAACCGACGGCGCTGCAAATCGAACATTACACCACAGTCTTAATCGCGCACATCAACTGTGCAGCGCAGCAATTTCCTAAAGGTACAACGGGCTCGCAGTTAGATGCGATCGCCCGTGCGGTATTATGGCAACAACAGCTAGACTACGGACACGGCACTGGGCACGGAGTCGGCGTATTTTTAGCCGTTCACGAAGGGCCCAACGGCATCAGCAAATCTGTCCAATATCCCCTCGAATCGGGAATGGTGACAAGCATCGAACCGGGATATTACGAACCGGGATGGGGCGGAATTCGTCTCGAAAATCTCTATGTTGTCAGGGAAATGCCCTCAAAAAACGGTTCGGTTTGGTACGGATTTGAACCGCTGACGTATATTCCCTTTGAAAGGAAATTGATTAATGGCGATCGGCTGTCAAAGACTCAATTACAATGGTTGAATAACTATCATGCTTCGGTAGTCAAGAAACTGGAACCCGTACTTGATGCAGCAACAATCACCTGGTTAAAAAAAGCCTGCGCTGTGTTAGGTAAAATTCAATAGGTTCAGTTAAGCCAGAGCCCTCCTAGCACCCTTAAAAAGGGAGGGACAAAAGCTGCATCAAAGTCCCCCTTTTTAAGGGGGATTTAGGGGATCTCCGGGCTATACAAACCGCTAACCCCAGCATATTCGATTATACTAAATCCACCTTCACCAAACGTCTTTTCAATGCAGAGCGACTGCTATATTTATTATGCAGTTGTTGAACCAGTGTGAAAAATTTAACTGTTTGGTTTTGATACTCCGCTAAATCTTGGAGTTTTAAAAGTAAAAGCACTACTTCATCATAAGAGCTAGAAGTTCCTTTTTGAATAAGAGCCTCTATATCTTCCCAAGCAGCCGTTTCTCGCTTAGCCAAAGCTTCTAACTCTTTAATTCGTGCAGCTTTAGCTTCCTTTCCTCTTCTTTCTTCTTCCTGTTTTTCTTCCTTTTCTGCGCTTGCTAAAAGCTGACGAATTGTTCGTTTACCGGGATTTTGTTCTTGCTTAACTTCTATCATTGCTGATAATTTGTTACGCAATTCAATAGAGAGATTAGATTCTCCTTTGAGTAACCGCAGCAAAAAAGTATCGACTTCAGAACGATCAAGTTTTTTGATAGCTTCTGTGATGCTAGTTTCGGGAATTGAAGGTTTAGTAACACTCGCACTGATTGCAGCTTTGAGTAGATGCTCATCCACTTCAAAAAGATCGATAAAAGCCTGTAACGATGAAGATAACTTACCGAAATTAGGAGGAACAGGTGGCTCTAGTCCTTCTTGATCATCATTTGAATCATCATTTGAATCATCATCATCTCGCTCATCTTCATCTTCGCCGTCGAGTTCATCAAGATAGGTAATCCCTTTCAGCCAAGCCAAATAAAGTAAACGATAATCTCCCTGCAAAATTTCCTGGCGCAAACCTATCAAAGAGGATAAATTTCCTTCTCCCTCTATCCACCCATCAAAACCTTCTTCCTCATTAATAGAAATTTCTAAAATGACAAAATCATTAATTTCCGAAACTTCAACTATATCTTCAACGCAATATTTTTGCATCAGTTCCATATCAATCAAACCTTTGGGAAAACGAAACATTAGCTGTAACGATCCCCAATTAGCTATGTAAAACATAGCATCGAAATATTTGATTAATACTTGTTTTTCTTGACCCGGAAAATCTCCATAGTTATAAAGAAAAATAGCTCTACTAGAGCTGATTTGCGCGCGACTAGAGAGTTTGCTGATTGCTTCTTGTTCAGATTGAGTCAAAGGTCGATCGACGCTTTGAAATTCGTAATATTGATATTCGCTCATTTTGGGTTATACCAAGTACATAGAAGATATCTCAAAGGCTTCTTCAGGCGTACCGTAGAAACTACCATTTGGGAACATACAAGGCTCGTATTTTTCACTGCTATAGGCGTAAAACCCCAGAGTCCAAGCTTCTTCATCACTAAAGTAACGCAGCCGACACAGGTGAAGGGGGGTATTTCGCCTTTGTTCTAAATATTCTTCACGAGATATGCCAAGCTCTTTGCTCGGAAAATCTAGGGCTATCTCAGGTTCTGTATAGGCATCAATGTAACAAAACTGACTGCGAAAGCGAATGCCTAGGCGAGTGTATTTACCAGCGTAGTTAGCAGCAGCATAATCGAGAATACGCTGCTTCACCCGTTCTTGAACTGCGGGAGGGATTTTCACTCCGCCTGAATGTGGATCTTTTACCCAAGGGGACATTTCACTACTCTGGTAAACTGCTGACAAAGTTAGTGTAGAATAACTTGCTAACTTTAGTTGCTAAGATTTAATCAAACTTGTTGACACTCCCCAGCTATCAAGGCGAGGGGATTCTTTGTTCACAGAGCCGACTTGCTGAGGCAGGATTTCTCCAAC
>NZ_JAUBVR010000158.1:0-3741 GCF_036705955.1 Microcoleus sp. A6-C6
CTAACTTTTGTTGGTAGATACCTATAAGCTTCTAAGTTCTTAGTCTGGTGATAAATATTGATGGAGTTGTAATACTTGTTGTTGGCAAAAAAGTATTGGCGCTGGACGTAGTTAGCAGAATTGTATAGATGTTTTGATTGTAATGCTAAGTGGTCGCACTCCTTCCAAAATCTATGCTGTCTGTTAATTACGTGTTTTTTAACTGCATTTGACTCGACATGAGTAAATGTATTGTGCTTCGTATTATATACGACTTCCTGCGAGCGTCAAGATGGCAGGTAAAAAAAAATTATAATGAGTCCAAATGCACCCTTCCCATAACGCAAGACGCCCGCATCTGTAATCCAATGGCACGGAGCCAAAAACAAATTGAACTAGGGGCAAATAGTCTGGGGTGATGCGATCGCAACGAATTGCGGACAAAGCTACCCAAATAGTAAAGGATGGGTAGCTTTGTCCATAAATTAAGTTACAGTTTCAAACCCCGCTGTGGAAAAAAAACTCGCGACGCACCGGATGCCACTGCCGCCCATAACGCAAAGCTTCCACCGCTGGGGCGGGTAGCGGAAATCTTTGCACCGATGTTGCATCGGGATTTACAGAAAACTCGATCGACCTTTTCACCCCAGGAATAAACACCGTTTGCCCCAAAGACCTGCACCCATTCGCCTCAAACAGCCAATCTGCGCGCACTTGGTAAACTTCTGCCAGTTTTTGCCAATTCCAGCCCGCAGGCACTTTTACGAGCCTGCTATCCTAGGGAGGAATGACGATCGCACTTCCGGCAGATACTCCACCTCCCCGCAACATCGGATCGGGGTTTTCTCAAGGCGCACCGGGTGGAAGATTTGCCGCCTGCTGGGCGGGTGCGATCGACCTTTAGTAGTGTAGAAATCAGCAGAAATAAGCGTTTCAAAGTCATTAGGTAGATAAAAAAGTATTCATTTCGGACAATTGACAATATTTGAGTTGAGTGAAACTGCATATTTACAAGCTCTAGCCACCCCCCAGACTGTAAATCCCACGCTAAGCCAAGTTAGGATGAGAATTATTAGTTTTGGTCGCTGATGGCAAATCAGGCAATTTCTGCCTGTGATGCCCATCAGCACCTGTCTGTTAACAGCTATGTTAGGAGAGGAAGCGGTACGCCCTGCCCCGTTTCCTTCCCGTCGCCAAGACAAAAACGCTTGATTCCGAATGTGTCTGCGGGGATGAGGTATTCACCGGGAGTTGTTAAATATGAATTTATCTTTTAAGCAAATGACCCTTTATGTGACTTTGCTGTCTATTGGCGGAGGCATCGGATGGTTGGGGAATCGCTATCTACAAGGATCAAACAATCTGGAAACCGGATTGGTTTTGCCCGTTGTGCGCCAGCAAATCCCGCCCTATGCGTCTCCTCCTGTTCAGGAAAATCGCCCAGTCGATCGCACCAATCCCAATTTTATTGCTGAAGCAGCCGAAAAAGTCGGCCCCGCTGTCGTGCGGATTGACGCATCAACCAAGCTACCGAATCAAGTGCCCGAAGCTTTCAAAAATCCTTTGTTTCGCAGGTTTTTTGGGGACAATTTGCCGCAGCCGGAAGAACGAGTCAAGCGCGGTACGGGTTCGGGGTTTATTCTCACTGCTGATGGCCGCATCGTGACCAATGCTCATGTTGTCTCCGGGACGGATACTGTTAAGGTGACGCTCAAAGACGGCCGCGAGTTTGAGGGTAAGGTGCAGGGAGTCGATCCGCTGACGGATGTCGCTGTTGTGAAAATTAATGGCAAGGAACTGCCGCAGGTTACTATCGGTCGATCGGATAACATTGTACCTGGACAGTGGGCAATCGCGATCGGGAATCCTTTAGGTCTCGACAATACCGTGACTGTCGGCATTATTAGCGCCACCGGTAGAACCAGTTCCCAAGTCGGCATCCCCGATAAGCGAGTCCGCTTCATCCAAACCGACGCCGCCATCAACCCCGGCAATTCGGGCGGCCCGCTACTCAACGATCAAGGCGAAGTAATTGGCATCAATACCGCCATTCGCGCCGACGCTCAGGGCTTGGGATTTGCAATTCCGATCGAAACTGCCAAACGAGTTTCCGATCAGTTATTCGCCAAAGGAAAAGCCGAACATCCCTATCTCGGCATTCAAATGATCAGCTTGACTCCCGCCACCAAAGCAGAAGTCAACAAACAACTGGATAATAAAATTACGATCGATCAAGGCGTAGCCGTGATCCGAGTCGTGGAAAATTCCCCTGCTCAAAAAGCCGACTTGCGCGCCGGAGATGTCATCCAAAAAGTTGACGAAATTGCGGTCAACACTCCAGGAGACGTGCAAGAACGGGTGGAAAACACTGCTGTGGGCAAAGAACTCGAAGTGGAAATTAACCGTTTGGGTCAAGTTCAGAAAATTAAAGTACGTCCCGGTGCTTTTCCCCTATCGGGTAGCCCCGCAGGTGGTTAGTTGCCACGGTGGAGGATGAAAGATGAATCTGATGCTCGATAGTCTAGAGAGGCAGAAACCGGGTTTTTCCACCAAAATCCTCCGTGTATCGCGAGGTATATAGGATTAAAAACCCGGTTTCTTAATTCCCTGTCTGTCCAGGAATGTTTATTTTTTCAACAATTTTCATCTTTCTCGCTTACCCAACCCGTTGATATTTTTACTTTTCTTTGGGAGAGTTTGGTTGAATCGAACTCGTGCTTGCTAAATTTTCTTCTAGCTGCATCCTCTGCTCCATTTGCCTCAGAAAATAGCCTGTCATCATCGCTGAAGCTAGCAAACCTGCTAAGTTTTCGCGGTCAGTGGTAATTTCGACGTTAAAATTGTCCGAAGGCAAGACGCCGACAAGTCCTTGAACGTTATGAGAGATAATTTCTTTGATTTCAGGGCTGGCGGACTTGGCGATGCGGGCTAGAACCTCCGGAGATTGGTGTTGGAGGTACTTCAGAAGTGGGTTGACTGCGGTTTGTTGGGCATTGTCATGGTCAAAGTCAGGGTGAAAAACCATTTGGCGATTCTTAATTTCTGGCTGGCTACATTCTACCAAAGAAATGGGGACGCGAGCCTCCCCCTTCTAGGGGGACTTTCTCCGAATTCTGACAGATCGTTGAGTATTCCTATGACGAGTCTGCTATTGTAGGAACAGGAGGAATAGAAAAATGCTTGTTCTCGAATTCAAGGCTTACGCAAAACCAAATCAGTTTCAGTCGATCGATGAAGCGATTAGAATTTGTCAATTCATTCGCAATAAATCAATCCGGCTGTGGATGGATGGTGGTGCAAAATCTTGGTTCGAGCTTTCTAAGTATTGTGCAATTTGGGCTAAAGAATTCGACTTTGCGAATAAGTTAGGTGCAATGGCTCGACAGGCAAGTGCTGAGAGAGCATGGGCTGGTATTTCCCGTTTTTACGAAAACGTCAAAAAGGGCATTAAAGGTAAAAACGTTGGTTTTCCTAGATTCCAAAAAGACTGTCGATCCGTTGAATACAAAACTAATTCTTGGAAGCTTGCGGAAGATAGGAAATCAATCACTTTTACAGATAAGTGCGGCATTGGCAAGCTGAAGCTAAAAGGCACTCGCGATCTTAATTTCTATCAGCCAGACCAAATCAAACGAATTCGACTAATTAAACGAGCCGATGGATATTACGTCCAGTTTTGTATCCGAGTAGACCGAGTAGAACTCGCGACCATGACAGGCAAAACGATTGGATTAGATGTGGGACTTAAAGAGTTTTACACTG
>NZ_JAUBVR010000159.1:0-3659 GCF_036705955.1 Microcoleus sp. A6-C6
ACGTAACAGATTGTTGCAGTTAGCAAGGTAGGAATCATCAAGACGCCGAACCAACCTACATAGAGGCGGTTGTCGGTGCTGGTGACCCAGTTGCAAAACTGCGACCAGATATTAGCACTTTCGCGCTGTTGTAAGGTTGCTGTCATGTGTTTATGATTGCTATTGGTTTTTCAATGTTCGGATGATGTCTCTATTATTAACGGTATCGTTAAGGTTTGTAAAGGCCTGTAGCGACAGTTAAACTGATGAAGGTGATAAGGAAAGCTGATGAGCGTTACTGCGAGGCGAAAACACATCACGCGGCAATCTTCGGCGAATCCTACCTCTTAACGCGGAACGGGTGGTAGCGGAGGTTGGGAAGGCACAGGAGGTGGAGCGATCGCAGGTGCAGGAGCCGGAGTGCGAGCAGGCGCAGAACTGAACTGCTGGAGTTGCTGCGGGGTGAGCGATCGCAAAATTCTCAGTCCCAGAGTGTTTCGGGAGATGCTTAGAGCGTAGTTCGGCTCTAAATACGGGCGGAAATTTGATTTGTTGTTCAAATAGGTTTCCATGAAAGCTACGCTGAGTCCGTTGACGTAGCGGCGGGCTAAAGCTGGTTCGGGCCCGATGACCTCTGGTGGTGGCAGAAAGACGGTTTGAGGGGAGTCCTCGATCGTGGAAAAGTGAGTCCCGTTGTTCATCAATACCAGATATTTGTTGGGTGATGTCAGCCAAGTAAACGGTTGAATCTGTTCCAGCAAGGCGGGGGCGACGGTATCGGCGCTGCCTCCGACTACCATGACTGGGATTTGGATTTTGCTGAGGTTTGTTTCTCCGAGAATGCTGCTAACGATCGGGTTGATGGCGATCGCAGCTTTGACGCGCGGATCGCGGAAATTGTACTGGTTGCGATCTAGGCTGCGGGCGCGGCACTGCAACAGCAGCGAGAGGTTCCAAGTTTTGTTTTCGAGCTGGCAGTCTTTGTCTAGCTGTGCAAAATTAATCCCCGCCCCGGCTAATGTTAAAGCTGTATAGCCGCCGAAAGACTGGCCGATGATGCCGACTCGCTGCAAGTCGAGCAGCCCTCGGTAGGCCGGATCGGTTGTAGAAAGTTTGGTTAAATAATCGAGCAAATCTTTGATGTCTAAGGGGCGGTTGATAAATTCTGCTGGTTCTGCTACTTCGTTGGCTCTGCCTGTTACTAAGTCTTGGATTTGTTGGGCGTTGCTGCCGGGGTGTTCGGGGACGGCGACGGCAAAGCCGTAGGAGGCTAGGTGTTTGGCTAAATACTCGAAGGAAAGGCGATCGGAACCTAAACCGTGGGAAATTACTACTACTGGGGCCGGTCGCGGGCTGCCCTGCGGCAGGTAAATGTCCATATCAAAGGTACGATCGCGATTTGGACTCGTTAGAGTTACCGATGATTTTTTCCAAGTGTAGGGGCCAGGTAGCTGGGGCTGCAACAGTTCGGCTGGCGGTATCGCTGGCTCAGAGGCTGCTTCTGCTTCCGACAACTGGGCGATTCCGGCGATCGTCCGATTGGAACGGTTGATCAGCGATGTCAGCTCGTTGGCGATAGCCAAACCCCGCGCGATGTCAATCCTGATGCCGTAAGTGGGGAATTTTTGCAGCACGTTGAGAATTGTCAGCCCTTCTGGATCTGAGGCTGCTAAAATTAGGGCCGCTCGGATGGCATAAAATCCGGGCTGCCGAGCTTTGGTTTGAATTACTCGCCCCAATCGTTCCAGCAGCACTTCTCCTTGAGGCGTGTAGAGGAATTGGGCGATCGTCACATGGCTGATTTCTGCTTTCGCTTGCAGGCCGCTGCGAATCTCCGCTAGCTGTGTTTTTTTGGCGTACTGAGCGAAGCCGTCCAAGTTTGAGTCTATTTTGCCTTCTTTGGCGAAGAGTGCCAGGGATTCGATCGGCACTGATTCTTCTAGCGGCCCGTAAGTTACGTAAATTCGCTCGGCTCCCAAAGCCGGTGCAGCGGTGCAAACAGCCGTGAATGCAAACAATCCTAGGTATTTTGGGGCGATCGACCGCCGAGCGCGAATGACCGCAGTGGAGAGACTCGGAAATAGACAGTTCATAACTTTAACACCTAGGACTTTTAATAATTAGTCGGTGAAACGATGTAAATTGTTTCACTAATATTTAATACCAAAAAATCGATCTTTTACTTGGAAAATTAGGTTATCGTGGGAAGTATAGCCAAAAGAGCAATTTTGTTACCTAACAAGACTAGCTGAACTTTAAAATTCAACACCGAGGGGTAAGTGGATTTGAGAGTTGAGAGTTGAGATTTGAGATTTACTCGGCAGATGAATCTGGAAGCTGAAACTAGGGTCTAAAACCTGGGGAGCATCTACGACTTAAGCCGGCGCTTGTATCCGTCTTTGGGCGAGGGGTCAAACCTACTCCAATGCCCATTGATTATGTTTTCAGCTATCCAAGATATTTGCGATCGAGTTTGCAACTATAGCCTGAGTGAGAGAATCTATCATGTTCAATGCAACTGCCATCCTGATTGACGCTTTTGTGCAAGAGCTACAGGCCGGCTACCGCCGCACCTACGGCAAGTACAAACCTGATTACCCTGAAATTATCGCCTGGGCGGGGACTATGGCTCTGGAAAACATCGCTAACTGCGATGCTCTTTACCACAATGTGGAACACACCATGCTCGTGGCCCTGGTGGGACAAGAGATTCTCCGGGGCAAGCATATTCGCGAAGGGGGTGTGTCACCGGAAGATTGGCTGCACTACCTGATCTCGCTACTGTGCCACGATATCGGCTACGTGAAAGGTGTTTGCCGCCAAGACCAAGAAGCTGTGGGACTCTACGCTACTGGTATTGATGGGGGCATGGTTTCTGTGGCGATCGGCGCCACTTCTGCCAGTTTAACTCCTTACCATGTCGATCGAGGAAAACTCGTAATCGACGAACGCTTCGGCGGCCACACATTAATTGATGCCGAACAAATTAAGCGCAATATTGAATTGACACGCTTCCCAGTTCCTGCTAGCGAAACCCATCAAGACAGAAACAACTATTCTGGACTCGCCAGGGCCGCCGATTTGATCGGTCAGTTGAGTGACCCCAATTATCTCCGCAAAATCAGCGCCCTATTCTACGAATTTGAGGAAGTCGGCACCAATAAAATCTTGGGCTACAAGTCTCCGGGAGACTTGCGGCAAAATTACGCCAAGTTTTATTGGAACGGAGTTTTCCCCTACATTCCAGCAGCTTTGAACTACTTGGAATTGACCCAGGGTGGCAAACAAATTATTGCCAACCTCTACGCTAACGTATTTCAAGTAGAACACGCTGAACCGCTCGCTTTTAACAAGACGAACGCTCAAGAATTCATCAAATCCCGCGTCAAAGGCAACTTGAATAGCGAAAAAGATGGTGACAATCTTCAAGCTTCCATGTCAGGAGATCACAAGAAGTTTAGCGATTTTTCTGACTTGAATTTGTGAGATTTTTTTTGGCATAATTTATGATTGATAAACGCGAGTCATCATGAGAATTTTTTTAGATTTTCTACTTGCTGGCTCCTTTTTATTTGAATTATAATAACAATAATAAATCATTGTTTTTTAGCTAAACAGACGGGAATCCCCACATTATATCGCTTCGATTAGTGTGGGATGAAAGACGCGGTGAGACGAGG
>NZ_JAUBVR010000034.1:0-69964 GCF_036705955.1 Microcoleus sp. A6-C6
AGGAAGAAGGAAGAAGGAAGAAGGAAGAAGGAAGAAGGAAGAAGGAAGAAGGAAGAAGGAAGAAGGAAGAAGGAAGATTTTCCCAATCTCCCCCTCTCCCAATCTCCCAATCTCCCCCTCTCCCAATCTCCCCCTCTTCCAATCTCCCAATCTCCCCCTCTCCCAATCTCCCCCTCTCCCCCCTCTTCCGACCCTCCCACTCCCCCAATCTCCCCCTCTCCCCTTCCCCCAGTCAGGTGATTCCTCTGGAGGAAGCTCGATCGCCCTTTCGCCACCTAAATTAAAGAGTAGCAATGGAGGATTCGATCGCACAAACCATGAAACTGCTCAACCACCGCACTCGACCCTTTCTTTCCGCCGGCATCCTGGCCCTGGCCTACTTTGTCACCGGAAAACTCGCAGCGTCCGTACTGGGACTGGTGAAAGCCGAAGCCTCGCCCGTGTGGCCGCCCGCAGGCATTGCTTTGGCGGCAGTGCTGCTACAAGGGCGACGGATGTGGCCGGGAATTGCCCTCGGTTCGGTGCTGTTAAACTCTACTTCCGGTATACCCTCGGCTGTCGTGGTCACATCGGCCTTTAGCGTCACCATGCAAGCGCTGGTGGGGGAATCCGCGTTGAGGCGCATCGGATTTTGTACTAAGCTCGATCGACTGCGAGATGTTGTGGGTTTGGTGGCGGGCGCTGTCATCGGGTCTACTTTGGTCGGTTCTACCCTCGGCAATTTGGGTACGTGCATTTTTGGTTGGGATCAGTGGAGCAATTTCTCTCGGAATTGGTGGACTACGTGGCTCGGAGACGGTATGGGAATCTTGATCGTCACACCGGTGCTGCTGACTTTAAATTACGCCTTTAAAAGTTTTCATGTTTCAAGAAAAGATCGAATTATTTCAAATTTTTTAGCATTTTTAAACTGGGCAAATTACCGCTTGCCAATTACTAATTATTTATCCAAATTTCAGGGAATTAAAAATCGCTATAACCTGCAAAATTTACTTTTAAATTATTCAGAAATAGCTCTATGGCTGACTTTATTGCTAAGCGTAAGCTGGCTGGTTTTTTGCTCGAAAACACAAGCTGCGAGCGCTCTGTATCCGCTGGAGTATTTGCCTTTTCCTCTGATAGTTTGGGCCGCTTTGCGATTTCGTCAGCCGGGAGCAATTTTTGCTTATTCGATCGTCTCTTATATCGCAATTTGGGGAGCTGTGCAGGGAGGCGGCCCGTTTCTGGTCAAAAGCGAAAATTTGCAACAGGCGGTTTTATTCTTACAAGCTTTTACCGGTACGATCGCCCTTGTGGCCCTGATGTTGGCTGCCGCCGTGGCTGAACGCGAGCAAGCGCTGGAGTTCGTGCGCCGCACGGCCGCTCTGTTGCGCGATCGCGAAGCCAGTTTAGCTAACGCTCAGCGCATCGCTCAGTTGGGAAATTGGGATTTAAATTGCGCCGCCGTCGCCACAATTGAAAACTGCGCAGAATCCCCAGAACATCATATATCTAATATCGAATTGCGGTGGTCGGATGAACTTTATCGCCTCTTGGGTTTGACTCCGGGAACTGTTAAACCAACACCAGAAGTTTTTTTGCAGACGGTACATCCAGAAGACCGAGAATTGGTGGCGCGATCGCAATCTCAAGCGATGTTCGATCGCCAACCCTATTCCATTAACTATCGAATTGTACTCACCGACGGCTCCGAGCGCACTGTCTGCGAACAGTCGGCAATTAACTCCAACGTCATCGCCGCCACAGTCCAAGATGTTACCGAACGCCACCGCGCGGAAGCTGCTTTGCGGGCTTCCTCCGAGCGCGATCGGCTGCTCTCAGAAATGGCCCTGCGAATTCGCCAATCCCTCGATCTCGAAGCAATTCTCAATACTACTGTTGCCGAAGTCCGGCAATTTTTCAAGGCCGATCGCGCTTTCATCGGTATTATGGACGCGGGCGGGGCAAATCTTCCTAGCCCGGTGTACGGTAAAATTGTCGCTGAGTCTGTCGTCCAATACCGTTCTATTTTGGGGTTGTTGCTCACTGACGAGAATCACCTCGAAAAGCAGAAAACTTTTTATGCTAACAACCGCGTCCGAATTGTCTCCGATACTGCTACGGTGCAAAGGGGCGATCGAGTTGTCCAATTATACAGCGACTATCAAATTCGGGCGACGTTAAATGTGCCGATCGTCCTCGGCGATGAACTTTTCGGAATCTTGGCCGTCAACCAGTGTTCTGGGCCCCGCCAGTGGCAGGAATTTGAAATTGATTTATTAGAAAAACTGGCTACCCAAGTCGCGATCGCCCTCCAGCAAGCCCAACTTTTGCAGCAGGTAAAAGATCTCAATGCCAACTTGGAATCTCAAGTGGAGGAACGCACCAGCCAACTACAGCAAAAAATGCACGAATTGCAAGAAAGCAACCGCCTGAAAGACCTATTTTTGCACGCAGTTTCTCACAATCTCCGCACTCCAGTTATGGGAATGTTAATCCTGCTGAAAAATTTGCTCAACAAATCGGCATCTGATTGTCCACAGGATGTTCCGGTTTCGCGATCGATCTTGGAGCGCATCGTGCAGGCTAGCGAACACCAATTGACTATGGTTAATTCCCTCCTCGACGCTCATGCTAGCGAAGTCAAAGGTATTTTCATCCATCCCGAACCGCTGCATTTGCAGTCTTTAACTTCAGCAATTATTGCCGATTTAGATCCGATATTGGAAAAAAACCAAGCAACTTTAACTCAGGAAATACCGACGAATTTGCCGCGAATTAATGCCGACAGTAAACTCTTACAACGGGTGTTAGAAAATCTGCTGACTAATGCGATCAAACACAATCATCCGGGAGTCAATATAATTTTTAAAGCCGAGGTGATTGAAGTTGAAAAAGCGCTAATTGCTCAAGAGAATTTACAGGTTTTAACATCCCAAAATAATCCCGTCGCCCGCTGTATCGCTAACCGGATATTTGAAAAGGGCGATCGCACTTCGATACTCGACCAGAAAAAACAGAAAATCCGCGCCAAATTTCACCTCGATGGCAGTTGCCAAATGCCCCGCTATCAGAGTCAAATTGGCAATATCGGCAGCAAATTGCCCGGTGTCACCGTAAAAATGGTTCGCTGCACTGTAACAGACAATGGAGTGGGAATCAGCGCCAAACAGCGGGAATCTCTGTTTGAACTTTACGTTCAAGACCCCAATAGCCCACAATTAACAGGGCTGGGTTTGGGATTGTACCTCTCCAAGCAAATTATCAAAGCTCATGGCGGCGAAATCGGTGTAGAAAGCACTCCCGGAGGTGGCTCGACTTTCTGGTTTTCGCTACCTGCTGTCAACATCTAGGGCTAACGTGCTGCGCACCCTACATTAAGTTATGAACTATCCAGGCCATGAAAAATCAGTTCAGGCGTTAACGGTTTACGAAGTGTGGCGCGATCGCTTCCTCCGAGATCGGCTGCGCCCTGCTGTCGCAATTGCCATCTTTTTTGCCTTCACAATAACTGTCTATTTTCTGGGCGAAAGATTCTTCGCTCACCAAGAGTTTAAAAGTGTTTATTTGTACACGAGCGCTGCTGTAGAATTGGGTTTATTGACCTGTTTTGTGTTGCAAAAAACCTCCTTCGGACAGCGCTATCCCGGTTTGCTATTTTTGGGTTTTTCGTGGTCGCTGACGCTGGTTGTACAGCTTGGGCTAGCTGTCGCACAAGCCGGGGAATTACCAATTTTTACCTGGAGTTTAGCGTTTCTGATCCAAGCTACGCTGATGCCCGTCCGCTGGCGACTTCACCTAATTTCTCAACTAGGCGTTTTGTGCTGCCATGTCGGCATAAATTTGGTTTTAAATCTAAGTTTTGCTAAGTATACTCCTTTTAAGTTGACCGGGTTGTACTTATATTTGTTTTGGTTTTGTTTGATTTGCGATTTGTCGGTTTATTGGTACGAATGTCTGCAACGGAAAGAGTTTAGTACCAGGCGTGAGTTGGAATCTGCTTACCAGCAGTTGGAGGTGGCGGAGGCGAAGTACCGCAGCATTTTTGAGAATGCTGGCGAGGGAATTTTTCAAAGCACTCCCGACGGCCGCTATATTACGGCTAATCCAGCTTTGGCACGGATTTACGGCTGCGATTCCCCGGAAGAAGTGACCGCAAAGTTTACTGATATCGAGCGGCAGTTGTATGTCGATCCGGTTCGCAGAAATGAGTTTTTGCGATCGATCGCCGGAAGTAACACAGTCTCGGATTTTGAGTCGCAAATTTATCGCTCAGACGGCAGTATTGTCTGGATTTCCGAGAAAGCGCGGGCGGTACGAGATAGCAGCGGTTCCGTGCTTTATTATGAGGGTTTGATTGAGGATATCACGCAGCGCAAACAGGCACAAGAATCGCTGCGGGTGTTTATTCACGCTCTTTCTCACGACTTGCGCAACCCGGTAGCGGGAATGTTAATGGTGCTGAAAAATTGGCAGACGAAAACAGGGGATTCGATCGCAATTCCCCGTTCTATTTTGGAGCGGATGATTCAAGGTAGCGAGCAGCAATTGCGGTTGATAAATTCGCTGTTGGAAGTTCACGCCGGGGAATTGCGCGGTTTGGTTCTGCACTGCGATCGGGTAGATTTGAGGGCATTAGTTGAAGCTACGGTCACAGATTTGGAGCCTTTAATCAATGAGGCGCAAGCTACTTTTACAAATTTATTGCCTGATAATTTGCCCGCCGTGAACGCTGACACGACTCAGTTGTGGCGCGTGTTTTCTAATTTAATTGCTAATGCTTTGAAGCACAATCTGCCTGGATTGAATTTAACGGTTTCCGCTCAAGTTATAAATGCGGAAAAATTAATTATAAATCAAAAGGAAGCGAAACAGGACATAGAGAAATTACCGATTACCACCCTTCGGCTTCGCTCAGGGCAAGATTACCGATTACCAATTCCCAATTCCCAATTCCCAATCCCCAATTTCCCAAGTAGTATGATTTACTGTACAGTAGAAGATGACGGCGTGGGAATATTGCCGGAACAGTGCGAACATCTGTTTGACCTTTACGTTAGGGGCGATCGATCCAGACACTCCGTCGGTTTGGGTTTGGGTTTATATCTTTGTCGGCAAATTATTAATGCTCACGGCGGGGAAATTGGGGTAATTAGCAGTCCCGGTGCTGGGGCAATTTTTTGGTTTACTTTGCCGCTGGCTGAAAATTCCCGGTGAGTTGTTTGTATTCTTAACTAGATTTGATCATTCAGTTTAAGCGTAACAGGTGGGTTGCGTACAGGTGCAGCAAAATTAGTCGATCGCACTATTGATGTTAATTTCAAACAGTGCTACAATCGCCGGAATATTTATCATTTTTTTTTGTTCCACCTTCATATTTTCTTTATAAACAGCATTTAAGATAGAAAACCCCTAAAACTAGAGAACAGACCTGCAATTTATGTTTGTCGAAAACAGCTCAGAAAATACAGATAAAAACGATGCAGCGAGGTACGACTTAGCCAAATATAACGAGCGGTCGTTCTCAACGTTAATTCGGGCGCTCCGTCTTTCCCAAGGTTACTTTTCTTTCGTTTTAGTCAACTGCAACTCCCTGGCTTTGCGGCAGCAAATAGTCGATCGACTACAAGCAACTTGTACCCAGAAACCGCAGCCACTATTTGTGCCAAAATCGGCGACATCTCTCTACACGACAATCGCAGCATTCGTAGACGACGAACCGCCTCCAGCTTTAATGATCCTCGGTTTGGAGTCAGTGGAGTCGATCGATAGACTTTTGCTTTCTACCAACCTAGTATGCAGCGAATTCAGCAAAAAATTTGCCTTTCCCGTCGTCTTTTGGGTGACGGATGAAATTCTGAGAAAAATCATCCGCACCGCCCCAGATTTATACAATCGGATGACAACAATTAGATTCATTAGTCAGTTGACAGTTAACAGTTGACAGTTGACAGTTGACAGTTAGTCAACTGCAACCGAGGGTGAGCAAGTTCTTAATTGTTGAAACCCTTAATTTTCTTTCTTCTTTCTTCTTCCTTCCTTCTTCCTTCTTCCTTCTTCCTTCTTCCTTCTTCCTTCTTATTTAAATTTTGCTTCCCAAATCAGGACTAATTCCCCCGCCGCCGCAGTACCCTCAGCCGGAAAATCGGGCAAAAAGTCTTTATCCGCCGCCACCTCATAAGGCCCTTCCTTGAACTCCAAAATCACGGTATCCGGTACCAAGGCTACCAGGGTGTGAATAGTACCCTCTGGAAGTTCCACAGCGCGAGTGGGCCCGCTAGCGCTAACTCGCAACGATCGCAATATTTGACCATTTTCGTTCAAAATCAGAATACCCACTTCTCCTTGAATCACCACAAAAAACTCAAAACCGTTAACGGAGGGCGCGCGCAGGTGTCGGTGAGGGCGCACGTAAGTACCCATTTGCAGCACGTTGACAAACCGCTGCACCTTTTCCGTCAAATCGTGGAAATTGTAGTTTTGTCGCCCGCGGGGACTGCTGCGGGAGGAAGCTGCAACTTCGTCTAGCAATTCTTGCGTCAAACACTTAATCGGAGCAGGCTGCACAACAGATATCCTGTATTTAATAGTTTTTGAACAAATCGGCTAGGCTGAGATCATGTTTACCAGCATCTCTCTTGACATATGAAAATCGCAAATCAGGTGCGTATCACTAAGGCAATGCGTTTGTCAAGTATTTTTAGAACAAGTATTAGCTCGATCGCCCTTTTGACTATTCTAGTCTGCGCCAGTGCCGTTTCTGCGTCAGAACCGAGGGCGGCACTCTTGGTTACGCAGGAATTGCCCCAGCAGCAACTGAAAGACGAAATTCGCGATCAAGTTCAAGAAGAAGTTGACATCGCTTTTGGGCGCACGGCGGTACTACTCAACGGGTTGGTAATTGCCTTAACTTTGTTGCCGACAGCAGCCGGAGTCGGTGTTTGGTTTCTGTGGAGCAAACTGTCAAAGCAGACAACAATTGCTCGCCAAGAAATCGAAAGTCTCCACTATGATACCATCTCTCAATTAAAACTATTAATTTCTGATGCTGAAAGTATCTTAGGCGAAATTCAACACCAAAGTCACCCAGCGGATGTAGAAACAGACCTTTTGTTGCCGGATGCTCAAATTCAAGAATTTGCTCCGGTTAACTACGGCAATTATCAACAGTTATTGACGGCGGATGACTATGCTAAACAGGGAGATGCTTGTTTCTTTGAAAACCGCTATGAAGATGCGATCAGTGCTTACAATCAAGCACTGCAAATTCAGCCGGATTTAGCCGATACTTGGAACAACCGGGGAGTTGTGCTGACTAGAATGCAGCGGTATCCAGAGGCGATCGCATCCTACGAACAAGCTACCACAATTCGCCCGACTTATCCCGACGCTTGGAACAACCGAGGCGTGGTATTATTGGAGTTGCAGAAGTACCCGGAGGCGATCGGCTGTTACGAACAAGCAATTCAAGCCAAACCCGATTATGCCGACGCTTGGAACAACCGAGGCGTTGCCTTTTCCAAAATGCAGGAGTACGAACAAGCAGTCATTTCTTACAATCAAGCGCTACAAGTCAAAAACGATTATACTGACGCTTGGAACAATCGAGGCGTGGCACTCTCCAAATTGCAAAAGTACGAAGCGGCGATCGAGTCCTACGACAATGCTGCTAAAATTCGACCTGACTTTTACAGAATATGGTACAATAAAGCCCGATGTTATGCGCTCCAAGGCAAAATTGATTTAGCAATTGAAAATTTAAACCGCGCAGTGAATCTCAATCCTAATTTGTGCAAAGAGTTGGCAAAAACTGAAGCTGATTTAGAAAAACTTCGCGAACACGATGCCTTTAAGCAGTTGATAAGTTAATACATGGTGGATAGTAAGAAACCGGGTTTCTACGAATAATTTCGGTTCAGTACAAGAAATTTAGAAAGAAACCCGGTTTCTGAGATTAGGTGTAAGAAACCAGGCTTCTAAGATTAGCGTACACCCAGACTTTGTAAGTAGCTAGAAACCGGGTTTCTCCGAATGATTTCGCTGGAGTATGAAAAATCTAGCAAGAAACCCGGTTTCTGAGATTAGCGTGTACCCAGACTTTGTAAGTAGCGAGAAACCAGGTTTCGTAGAACTTTTAGGAACTTACAAATATTTCTGCAACAACAAACCCATTTTCTCCTTAGTTGCGGCCGGCACTTTGTCCAGCGGAGTCAGAATTGCATATTTCAAAGCTGAATGTGCGTCAGAAACAGGAGGATTTTCGGTTAGCCTCCGCACAGTTTCTTGAATTACTTTTTGAGCATTTTCAGCATTGCGGTGCAAATTGGCAATTACCATTTCTACTGTTACGCTGTCGTGTTCGGTATGCCAGCAGTCGTAATCGGTGACTAATGCTAAAGTTGCGTAGGCAATTTCGGCTTCTCTGGCTAATTTTGCTTCGGGCAAATTTGTCATCCCGATGACTGTTGCATCCCAACTGCGGTAAAGATTTGATTCTGCTTTGGTGGAAAATGCGGGGCCTTCCATGCAGACGTAGGTGCCGCCGCGATGCAAGGAAACGTCGGGCAGGTTCAAGGATTCGATCGCACTTACTAACACTTTAGCCAATTCCCCGCAAATCGGATCGCCAAAGGTGATATGACCGACTATTCCTTCTCCGAAAAATGTAGAAGCTCGATTTTTTGTGCGATCGATAAACTGATCTGGTACTACCATATCTAAAGGTTTGGCTTCTACCTTGAGGGAACCAACCGCCGACGCTGAGATTAAATACTCAACTCCCAGACTCTTCATCGCATAAATATTTGCCCGATAAGGGACTTCTGAGGGCAAAAAGGTGTGGTTGCGGCCATGTCTTGCCAGAAATGCGACGGGCGTACCGTCTAATGTTCCCACAATGGCTGCATCAGATGGCGCGCCAAAAGGTGTATCGATTTTCACCTCTTCAACATCCTTGAGGGCCTCCATCTTGTATAAACCGCTGCCGCCGATAATGCCGATTTTTGCCTGTGCCATTTGACTCTCTGCTTGAGTTTTACTTAGTGATTCTATCGGGCCATTGTTAAGTTTGCGTAAAGATAATTTAATTTTTATGGCAATTGTTACGGTAAACACACTGTATTGTCACAAAATAAGTATGATCTTAATCACAACGTATCTTTACGAAATCTTTAAAAATAAAGGTACAGAGTTCTGTGATCTATTTTTAAGGTGTTAAAAGAATGACAGTCAGTTCTGCTAGTGTACCCAAAATCGCGATCGAGGCGATCGTCCAACGAATTTTTGCTTTCCGCCAAATTACGCCTCTCGACAGGCGGCTGCTGAAGTCTGCAATGCTTTCGACAACCCGTCTCAACGAGAAGGATAGGTGTCAGATTAACCGAGTGCATCAGGGAATCCAAGATGGATTGATTCTGGTTGTGGAATAGATTAACTTTAAAAATTTGTGTTTGAGTCTGTATCTGCTGCGACGAAAGTTCGGGCGGTAATCTGTTTTCGGCGATCGAGTTTTGAAATAAAAAATAAGATAATCTCCGATAGTTTCATTTGTCCACAGCTAGAAAGGGCGATCGTTTTGTTAAAGTTTTACTAGCTGCGGATGTCTAGGATTCGGCATTAACTATTAGGAATTAAAATTTAGCAGCCAAAAGCCTGTATAAGTCATGCCAGTATCATCGGGCTGGACTAATAAGAAATGCAATCCTTTACTTAATTGCTTGCGCTGTTGGTAAACTTCGGCGGAGGCTTTTACTTCGCTATCTTCAAAAGTCGCGACAACCCATCTATCGGCTAATCCAGCTTCCAAAATTAATCCGTCGGGAGCTCCGGCGATATAGTTCAATGCGAAGGGTTTGGCATCCTGAAGCCATCTAGCCAACCGCATTGACTGTCGCCCGCCGTCAATCACAACTCCCGGTACGGGTACTGTGGAGGCTAAGCCCAAATTCAGCGGTAACAACAATTCTGGCATTTCTAATATTGGCAGGGGACGCCCTGCGAAGGCTTCTGCGATGTCGCCGGCGGGTAGGGATGCAAAACGCCAGCTATCGCCCCACAGGTTTTCGGGTAGGGGAAGGGGTGGTGGTGTGTCAAGGGCGATCGCCCGATAAGCTTCACCTGTATAATTAGGCAGACTGGAATATTCTTGGGCGCGTTGTTGCAGCAGGGTTTTCAAAGCCGCAGTGCGTCGAGTCGCTTCTACTTTGACACCCAAAACTTTGCCCGCAGCTTCGATTAAACCGAGAGACTGAGGCCTAAATACTTGAATTATGTCGGGCAATTTCTGGGTTAGCGCTTGCTGCTGGAATTGGGCGGCTAGCCAATTAGAGTTTGCTTCTGACTGGCGACAAAGGGCGCTAAATTGAAATGTTTGTGCCCAGTCGCAGATGAGGAGTTCCCACAATGGTTTGCCGGTTTCGTCTCGGAGAGGGCGGCGGTAGAAATCGGCTTGCCAAATACGCATGGGAATTTAAGAGTTAATGTCAACCTAATTTTAATCTGGTTTCGATCTGCGATCGGGTTTTAGCGGTTTTCTCGCCGGGCTTACGTTGTAAGGTAATACTGAAGCGTGCAAAAGTTAAATGTGGAAAATTTTATTATGTCAAGTAACGTAAACGCTATAAGTTTGTAGTGAGGAATGCCAGTCCTCTTCAAGTTCAGAGGACTTGCATTCCTCGCTACAAACCAATTTTATTGCGGTTGTTCTAGGGGACATAATATAATTTTGGAGGGGAAATTCGCCCTGGGCAGATTTTTGCCTGTAGAAGTGACAAAAAACTTAATCCTTTAATTGTGCACCGTACCGTCGGGCAAGATTGTACCTGTTAATCTAGCTCCCGTGAGTTTTACCATAACCCGATCGCCATAACCGATTTTAGCACCTGTTAAATCCGCACCGCTCAAGTCTGCACCACTCAAATCGGCTCCGATTAAATTAGTTTCTCTCAAATTGGCATTGATCAAACAAGCTCCTAACAGGTTAGCTCTAAACAAGTTAGCTTTTTGTAAATTCGCACCTGTGAGGTTGATGTTGTGCAGAAAAGTATCGCTTAAATCAGCTTCACTCAGGTTGGCATTGCTCAAGTTTCTCCCTGAAAAATCCTTTTCTTTTAACGCAGCTCCTTTGAAGTTGGAACCGCTTAAATCGGGGGCTTGTGGCGCAGCTTGGCGGTAAGACGGAGATGGCTGCGGCGATTGGTAGCGGGAGGTATCTGAATAGGGCCCCGTCGGATTTGCAGAAGAGTTTCCACCATAATTTCCCGCATAATTGCCAGCATATTTTCCTGAAGAGGGCTCGGAATAGTAGCGGGGCTCTTTTGGTGTTGCTGGCGACGGCTGGGTGTTTTGTTGCTGACTGTCTTGATACTGAGTATTTCTGTACTGAGTGTTTTGTTGCTGACTGTCTTGGTACTGAGTATTTCTGTACTGAGTGTTTTGTTGCTGACTGTCTTGGTACTGAGTATTTCTGTATTGAGTATTTTGCTGCTGGGTGTTTTGCTGCTGAGTGTTTCTGTACTGAGTATTTTGCTGCTGGGTGTTTTGCTGCTGGGTGTTTCTGTACTGAGTATTTTGCTGCTGGGTGTTTTGCTGCTGAGTATTTTGCTGCTGGGTTTTTTGCTGCTGAGTATTTTGTGGCTGGGTGTGTTTGTGCTGAGTATTTCTGTGCTGAACGTTCTGATTATCACCTCTGGGATGAATCGATCGCAATTGTTCGCGAGCTTGATTAATTTCCTTAATCTTTTCTTCAGCTTTATGTAGTAGTCTAGGATTATCTTTGGGGATGCGATCGGGGTGCCAAATGAACGCTAAATCCTTGTAGGCTTGAGTAATTTCTTCTCGGGAAGCTCCCGGCAAGATTCCCAGCACTTTATAATATTGGTCGAGGTCGTTCATATTACCACCTTTCGCTTTAAGAAATTATTAACTAAAAATTAAGATCGGAGCAAAAACGGCTATAAAAGCTTGTTTGTCCGATCGTACATTGGATGCACTATAACTCAGCTAAGCTACTGCTGGCAAAAAGTCTCGGATTAGCTGCAAATATGTGGTGGCATCCTCCAGCATTGGGAAGTGAGCTGTATTGGGAATTATAACAAATTCTACTTTTTTGCTGAGGGAGGCTGCTTGCTCTGCCATGACGGCGGGGATAATTTGATCGAACTCTCCGGCTACAAGCAGCGTGGGAACACTCAACCGTGCGAATTCTTGGGGCATTTCCTCGGCTGCTCTCTTGCTGACTGCTGTCACCATTGTACCGATCGCAGCTTCCTCGTCAGCCATTAAGAAATCCTTGAGAAATGCTAAACTGACCGCTGTGGGGAGGGAACGGCGGAGAAATCTGGCCATAAAGATGCGATCGGCAAACGGGATAGAAGCCAGCCAAGACGGGCGAAATTTGACCACATAGCCGCCGAATTTGTGAAAGGTGGTGAAGGATTTCTCGTCATATTCAAAAATACCGCTGCAAGTGAGTATGGCTTTTTCTACTTTTTCGGGGTAAAGGTTGAGAAATAAAGTCGCAATAGATGCTCCTGTGGAGTGAGCATTCAGAAAGACTCGGCTTAAATTCAGAGATGTTAATAATTCCGCTAAGTCGTGGGCGTAGGTTTCGAGTTCGTAGCTGGACTCAGGAGGTGATGGCGGTAAGGGCGATCGACCAAAACCTCTCATATCATACAGCAAACAATCAAAATCATCAGCAATAGCCCGCGCCGTGCTTTCCCAGTAGCGCGCCGAGCCTGCCCAGCCGTGGAGAAATACCATTACTGGTTTGCCGCTGGGTTGGGCGCTGTTGTCTGCGGTTATCCACTCGTAATAATGTTCTACACCGCCAATTGAAAGAAAAGCCATGAGCTTAATTTTAGATTTTAGATTTTAGATTTTAGATTTTAGATTGTAACTCATAATTGTTAAAGCTAAATACTCATCTCAAAAAATCTGGGTTAATCAGGGGCGATCGCGTCTGGGTTAGCAGAATTCGTATAATGTAAGCATAAAAAGATTCACCGACAATTTATTATGAAAGAATTAAATAAATTAGAATTGGATGGAATCAAGAATATGGGGGCAGTTAAGACTCAGGTAAAGCTGACAAATGCCATAGATGAAGCTCTAATTAGTCGCGGATTGCTCGCGCCTCGGCTGTTGCGCGAGTGTGAAACAGAAGCTCTAGTCGATACAGGATCGGTTTACCTAGTAATTTCAGCAGAAATTTTGCAGCAGCTAGGTTTGCGGATTATAGGACAGCAGGCTGTTAAGTATGCCGATGGTCGTCAAGACACAGTAGGAGTAACGGAGGCTATATTAATTGAAATTGATGGACGCAGGACTACGGAGGATGCTCTGGTGACAGGTGATGAGGTATTAATTGGTCAGGTGGTTTTGGAGAAGTTAGATTTGCTCGTGGATTGTAAGAATCAGCAGTTAATCAGGAATCCAACTAATCCTGATTATCCTGTGACTTATATCAAGCGAACAGGGGGATAATAAAAAATATAATACCTAGCCACAACAAGTAAGGTACGTCAGTTGAGAAACCAAAATTTTTTCTACAAAACCGAAAACTGACGCACTCTACAACAGAACTACAAATGATTCATCAAAAAATCAGCGTCAATCAGCGTCAATCCGCCCACATCTGCGGTCAAAAATATCCAAAAATCTCAAACAGCAGAAGCAGCCAGCCAAAACAAACCATCCACCAAAAGCGTGCTCAAAACGGCTCCGCTGAAGGCGCGCCAGTGCAATTGCTTGTCGCGCAAACTCACCAAACCCACTGTTAGCAACACAGCGATTAAAACTAAAGCGCAACTTATGCCCCAAGGAGTGTCAATTTGCCCGATCGCACTTTGAAAAATCGGCATCGCGAATTCCGGTTCTGCGTGCATGACTTTGCGCCAGTAAGGCATCAACCCAGTTAAATAAAAATATAAATCAGTAATAGCCGTGCCAAATAGGGAGCCCAAGTAAAAATAACTGCCAACTTTTCCCCAGGATTTGTTCAAGCACCAAACAGCAAAAGGCAAGCCAATTGCTTCTATAGGTAGATGTAAAATAGGTTCCCATCTAAACCAGCCCCAATAGATGGAACCTGCCAGCCAACATCCGGCAAATCCTAATAATAAATCTCCCCACAGTTGGGTTTTGGGGCGAAAAATTAGCACTAAACTGAGGACGAACCAGGGAATTGTGGAAAGCAAGCTGATAGTTGGATATAATCTAACTAAAGGTGCTTGCACGAAGACGGGAATTGAGACTAAGAATGCTGAGGCGCTAAATATTAGCCACTGTTTGATGCTGTTGGTTTTGTCAGAAGTGACAGAATTTTCTAGGCGGGAAACGGTGACAATAGGTGCGATCGCAGATGATACTAAATCTAAATTAAACAACTGATTGGACTCCGTACTGTTTCAATAGGTGGACTAAAAATTTTGCTGCGGTTGTGGGTGCGGCTGTCTCAGTGCCGGCGGCTGTGTGGCTGATGTGCCAGCCTTTTGCCGTTTGGGGCGATCGCCATAAATCTAAATGTGCGATCATTGGATCTGCATAAAAGCTGTCTCCACGGCTGCCGAGAATGGCTGAACTCCAGTGCGTGAAGCTATCGTGGCTGATGCGGTGGATGGGAAAAGTGCCCCCCAGGGGTACTCCCCAGCCGTCTAGGGCAAAAAATGCCCCGACTTGGCCGCCTAGTTGCTGCCACATCCAAGCCGCCCCGATCGCCCCAGCTACTCCTGCCGAAAAGCTGACAAATACTAAACTTTCTCCGGCTAAGTCTTGGCTGCACAAAAAGTGCAATATGTCAAGGGCTGAAAAAGGCGGATGTTTATGAGCGGGAAAAATTTTGGGTCGATCGACTATTTGCGGATTTTGCCGAGGATATTCGTCTTCCCAAACCTCCGAAAGTCCCGCTAGGAAACAATCAGTGAGTTTTGGTTCGTGAACTCCGGGGCAAATTACCAGTCTCATCGTACTTCAATAATATTAGTTACAAGCTTAACATAACTTTACGTTATTTGTATACCTAATAAATTATATACCATGCGGGGGGATAGGATGTTAAACTAAGAATAGAGTGCTGTTTGAAGGTTATCCCCCCAAATTTAACGCTGGGAACGCTCCAAACCGCTGGTATCTGAGACAAAGTGAGAAAGTCTTAAGAAAACATAAAACTTAACAGACCTGTCCGGCAGTCCGGCAGAGGTTTAAACCCCTTGCGGTATTGCCGGTTAAGTCAAAAACATTCAAATTGAGGAATACAAAGTGGTTGCTTCTCCAGAAAAAATTGAGTTAAAAACATCTGCTGCACCGGCAAGTAACGATCGCGTTGCAGTCTTGCTGATGGGTTACGGCGAAGTCGAAAGCTACGACGATTTTGCCAACTACAACGAACAAGCTTTAAATTTACTTACCGCCAAATTCGCGCCCGTACCGACTTGGATTTATCCGCCGCTGGCAAAGATTTTAGCAATCTTTGACTTGCACGAGTGGAGTCACCAACACGGTCAATTTGTTTCGCCACACAATGCTATTTTTGAACAGCAGCGCGCCGGGATTGAAAAGAATTTGCAGGAAAAATGGGGCGATAAAGTAAAAGTTTTCAAAGCTTTTAACTTTTGCGCGCCGTTTTTGCCGGAACAAGTAATTGCTGAAATTAAATCGGAAGGATTTGATAAAATCCTGATTTATCCGCTGTTGGTAGTTGATTCTATTTTCACTAGCGGCATTGCAGTGGAACAGGTGAATAATGCTTTAGTCAAAACGACTGATGGCGGCGAACATTGGGTAAAAGGACAGCGCTACATTCCTTCTTTTTACGATGAACCGGCTTACATTCAGCTAATGGCTGATATGGTGGAAGAGGAAATTAAGAACGATTTGGCTGTGGCGCATTTGCCTTCTCAGATTGGGATTGTGCTGATGAATCACGGTTGTCCGCACAAGGCGAAGGGTTTTACTTCGGGAATTGTGGAAAGTCAGGCTTTGTACGATCGCGTGCGGGAACGTTTGATGTATCGCTATCCTTTGATTTCGGTGGGTTGGCTGAATCATGACACGCCTCTGATTGAGTGGACTCAGCCGGATGCGACGTTGGCTGCGAAGAATTTGATTGATTTGGGTGCAACTGCGATCGTGTTTATGCCGATCGGATTTGCGACGGAAAATCACGAAACTTTGTTAGATGTTGATCACATTATTGAGTCTTTGCAGAAACAGCGTAAAGGTGTAACTTACCGCAAATTGCCTTGCGTGAACGATCGTCCTGAGTTTCTGAAAATGGCGGCTGAGTGGGCAAATCCGCAGATTGAAGCGTTGTTGAGTGAAAGTGCGATGGCGGTGAATCCGAGTTTGGCTGTTCGGGATCATGCACATTCTCATGGAGATCATGGGCATTCTCATGGAGATCACGGTCATTCTCACGGCGGCCATTCTCACGGTGATCACGGGCACAGCCACTAATAGGGCTTGGGTCTGAGAGATCAGAAACCGGGTTTTTTGCGAAGATACTGCGTTGAAATGGCAGATTTAGTGAAAAACCCGGTTTCTTTGTGGGAGTGGGTAAATCGAGATTGATTAATAAATTTAACCCTTTAAAAATTCTACTGTTTGAATGGCAGGGGGGTAGGTATCATCATCTAATTGCCCTTACTGGTTGCTTCGATCAAGATTACCTAAATTAAACAAAGTTTCTGTATACTCTTGCGGGAAAGCCTCAAGATTTCTGACAGTTAAAGCATTTTCATAACACTTTTTCGCCAGTTCGATATTCTCTGCTTTGTCTCCCCTGATTCTCTCACCGTAGGCTGTTGCCAGATTATTTTGCGTCGCAGCCCAATATTCGGGAAAGGCATCGCGGGGGAGGACGGATAATGCAGCAGTGTAAGATGCGATCGCCCGTTCGATATTGTCAGTTTTATCTCCCCTGATTCTGTTACTGTAGGCAATTGCCAGATTGTTTTGCGTGCCGGCCCAATTTTCGGAAAAGGCATCGCGGGTGTAAACGGATAAAGCATTGGTGTAAGATGCGATCGCCATTTCGATATTCTGAGCTTTCTCTCCCCTGATTCTCTCACTGTAGGCTGTTGCCAGATTATTTTGCGTCGCAGCCCAATATTCGGGAAAGGCATCGCGCGTGAGGACGGATAATGCAGCAGTGTAAGATGCGATCGCCAGTTCAATATTCTCTGCTTTATCTCCCCTAATTCTGTTACGGTAGGCTGTTGCTAGATTATTTTGCGTAATAGCCCAATATTCGCGAAAAGCATCACGGGTGCGGACGGATAATGCAGCAGTGAAATATGCGATCGCCAGTTCGATATTCTGTGCTTTATCTCCCCTAATTCTTTTACGGTAGGCTTCTCCCAGATTATTTTGCGTCATAGCCCAATATTCGGGAAAAGCATCGCGGGTGTAAACTTCTAAAGCATTGGTGTAAGATGCGATCGCAACTTCTATATCATCAGCCCTCTCTCCCCTGATTCTGTTACTGTAGGCAATTGCCAGATTATTTTGCGTCGCTGCCCAATTTTCGGGAAAGGCATCGCGGGTGTAGACGGTTAATGCAGCAGTGAAATATGCGATCGCCATTTCGATATTATCAGCCGTCTCTCCCCTGATTCTGTTACTGTAGGCTGTTGCTAGATTATTTTGCGTCTTAGCCCAATATTCGGGAAAGGCATCGCGGGTGTAGACGGATAATGCAGCAGTGTAAAATGCGATCGCCCTTTCCAAGTTACTCGCACGATCGCGTACAGGATATTGTTGGTAAAGATTCCCCAGTCGCCCCAAAGCAGCCGCCTCTCGTAGGCTATCTTTCAAACTCCTAGCAATTTCTAAAGACTTCTGATATAGATCAAATACCAGTTCCCACAATCCTAAGTCACGGTAAATATCACCTAACTCTAACAAAGTGTCAGACTCCGCCTGGGGTAAGTTCAATTTTCTTTGCAAAGCAAGTGACTTGTCAAAGAAATGAATTGCCCGATCGATCTCCTGTGAATAATCCTGTGCTTGGCGCGTCTTTACCCGATTTGCATAAGCATTAGCAACTCGATTGTATAGGGTTGCTAATGCAGGAGTTTCCATAGCTTGTTGCTCCAGATTTTCCACCTGTTCTAACAGTTCATCTAGGGGTAAACTCAGTCTTCTCTCTGGCTCAATCAGCAGAGAACTTTCCCCAGTCTGGTTAACTACATCCGTTTCTTGCACCGCAGGCGACACAAATCGAAATACGCCACTCCGCCAACTCCAAAAATCCGGTGCTTCCAGACTCAAGCGACTCAGAATATTTGGTGTTACCCAAAGTACAATGGGAAAAGGAAACTCCCGCAACCCCTCCCGCGTCCATTGCAAATAACCGAAAAAACGGCTTAACTCCGACCGATGATTAGAGTCAGCTTGTGACACAAACTCCCTCAAAGCCTCAGTTCCCGTTACAGTAATTGCGGCTAATGCCTGGGGCGCTTTTAACTCTGGGTTATCTTTGACAAGTTGCTCCAACCCCGATCTCAGGCTAGGTTCTTTTTGATTCAAAACCACGCGATAACTGGGGATATGGGGAGCAAGTTCTGCCTCGTAACGATTAATAATCTGGGTTTGAAAATCTCCCGGTTTACAGGAGGCAATCAACAATGACAATACACCTTGACTTGCTTCAATTAAAGAGACAAGGCCATCGTAACTATCCTCATTGATTGATTTATCGTCCACGATCTCAGTGTTGAGCATTTACCCCTCCGATCCAATGAGTCCACGCCGCTGCAATATTTCCTGAACTACTGGATGGACTCCAAACCACAAATCGTCGTTGCGATATTCTAAGATATAGAGCGTGTGCAATAAATCTAGGAAATCCTGATCCATCCCATCTTTGGGTAAATAATTTTCGTAGACATTCACTAGAATTTGATAGCGGTTTTCTCCAAGGGGTTCTGTTAAATTAATCCGATATTCTTTAATAGCGTTTTTCAAAATCTCAGACGTAATTATCAAATCTTGCTTGTCTGGTGTGCGACGTAACTGCTTCAAACATAACCCACAGCACTGACTAGCCAAACGAATAAATTCTCGCAATGCACCACCACTTTTGACGATCATCATCTGAGTTGCTTCCGGTTCAATCAACTGCTTGGGGATTCGCTTGTAAAGAATTTCCTCAAATACTTTTACCGCTTCTGCGACAGGAGAGGCATTTGGAACTCTATCTTCTCCACGCGGAAACAACTTTGTCGCCCACATGGATTGAATCTTATTATTGGTGGCATTATGAATAATTCCTCGCAAGGACAGATCTCGTGTCGCTGCCATTGGCATTGTATAAATAATCCGAAATTGAGGCTGAAACAACGCACTGATATTATTTCGATAAACACGATCGACAATCTCTAGATCGAGTTTATCAAGATCATCAATCACGACCATAATTTCTTGTCCGCACCCCGCTTGAATCGCGCTAGCGATATCGTTAATCCGATCAATTAAGTCGGAAATACGTCTCGAAAACTCAATCGTAATTTCCTCACGAATCACAGAGTTGGCTTTCAAAGTTGCTTTCAACTTGGCAAAGAATTTCACAAACCAAGCATTTACACCAGCTTCTCCACTCGTTTCTAGCTCAATGCTCGAATCAATTGAACTTCCCTCTGTTCGAGTATGTTTACTAAACCACTGATAAAAAGCTTTTTTTGTTTTAGAACCGATTCTGATATGGCGTTCTTCTGCTGCTTCCATAAGCTTTACTGCCATAGCAAACAAAATGTTGACATGATTCACATCTGACATTTCAATCAGGTCAGAGATTGAAAAGAACACGACAAAGTAGCGATTCTGCGTGTTCTGGCAAAATTGACCCAGCAATGTCGATTTGCCTGACCCACGATGCCCCGTAAAAATGATTTTGTTATTGTCTGGCGAGCAATCTTCAACCAAATGCTCCAATTCTTCTAAAATCTCAGTGCCATATTCCACATGAAATTTATTCAGTTGCTCTACTGTGACCAAAGGAAGTAACTGAAGATTCTGGAAGGCTGTTTGGAAGGCTTCTAGGCGCTGGTTAGTCATAGGGAATATATATAGACTATAACTATTAGTTTATCACAATGCCTTGTAATCTCACCCCTCTACTGCTAAATCTTCGCTTGGACGTAAGTCCCACTTGAGTTGGTCGGCAACATTTTAGTTAAATCTCTTCATACTTCTTATAAAATGCGACTATTCAAACGCTCGTATTCATCTTCGAGTAGCCACATTTTAGCAGATTCGTAATTATCACTGGCAAATATAGTTTTATAGTTTTTTGCTGGATTGTGGATACAAAAAATACCTGACTTTTCCTTAACTAACATCAGGTTATAAGGAGGAGAGATCAGAGTATCAGCCCAGATTTCTGCAAACTCCCACTCAGTTTCGGCTTTTTGAGTTCCGGGGAGATGTTTGTCAATGAGACTGGTTCTGGTTTCTAGAGTAAGTTCGCGGTCGATTCCACTCATATTGATTTGTTATGACTGGTAATTATATTTTAGCATATTTGCTACAACTATCCCAATTTCTTAGTCCGTGGAAGCGGACTTTGTTTGTCTAGGGGCGGTTAAAACCGCCGACTATTATCAGGAATTTCTACCTAACTTGACGCAAAATACCCTCAACCAACCGATCGATCTCCGCCTCAGTTGTAAAATAGTGAACGCAAGCCCGCACGCAGTCAGGAGAAAGAATTGTCCTCACCATAATCCCCTGCTTCTCCAACAAATTAACCAACTGGTTGTGCGGCATCCCATTCATCAACCGAAACGAAACTAAACCAGCTTCCGGCGCAGATGTTCGCAAACATTCCACATGGGGAAGTTCCGACAAACGCTCCCAAAGATACTTGCTCAAACGACAAATTTCTGCATACCTTTGCTCAATTGTTCCCCATTCGTGCTGAAGGGCGATCGCACTTCGCAAACCCGCATACAAAGGATAAGCCGAAGTCGCAATCTCGTAGCGTTGAGATCCAGCCTTCCATCCAAGGACTTTAGCACTAGAATCAGTGACAATTCCCCGCCAACCGATAAATACCGGATGCAAATCTGCCAAAGCCGCCGCACTTACATACAGTCCGCCCAAACCTTCCGGGCCGCACCACCATTTATGACCAGTAAAAGCATAAAAGTCAACCCCAGACTCAATCAAATTCAAAGGCAAAACCCCCACAGATTGAGCAGCATCAACTAACACTCGAACTTTACGACTTTTAGCATTAAAACTCTCTTGTACCCCCCCTTGCCAAGGGGGGGTTAGGGGGGGTTCATGACACACTTTCACAATCTCATTAAGAGGCAAAACTTGACCGGTATTCCACAAAATGTGACTGATTACCAACAACCGAGTATTTGGCCGCAAACTATCAGCAATTACCTGAACAGGAGATCCTTCATTCAAAGTTGCCGCCAATGGACAAACATCAACCTCAATCTTGAAACGGCGCTGAAGTTCCATTACACTAGCTACAATGCCCGGATGTTCGCAATCAGAAAGCAGCAATCGATCGCCTGCTTTCCAGTCAATGCCCCACAGCGCAATATTGCAGCCCACGGTGACATCCTCAGTCAGGGCGATGGTTTCAGCAGGTACGGCCAACTCAGATGCGATCGCACGTCGCGTCAGCATCGCCTCCTGAACCACCCAAGCCCCCACCTCCCCCGAAAACGGCCCCCCAAGCTGCACCCGCTTGTAAGCCTCATAAATCGCCTCTAAAGCAGACTCAGGCAGCGGCCCTTGTCCGCCGTAGTTAAAATAAGCTTTATTGGCCAAAGCTGGAAATTGTTGCCGGTGATTGTCCTTTGTCATTTTTTCTGGGGAATTGTTGATAACGTTAATATTGCATAAATGTCGATCGTCCAAAACCTCACTAACAAAGGCTTCTTCTTCCTTCTTCCTTCTTCCTTTTACCTTGAGCGAAGTCGAAAGGCTTTCCTCCTTCTTCCTTCTTCCTTCTTCCTTCTTCCTTCTTCCTTCTTCCTTCTTCCTTCTTCCTTCTTCTTCCTTCTAATTATTCTATGCCCTTGCGAATACTAAATGTTAATAACTGACAAACTGCTACTTTCCTATCAACGATGCAATCTCCGAGCATTTTTAGACACCTGCGGAGACTGGAAACAACTAGACCCCCCCAGCGACTTTTTGTTGAAACTGATGCGCGACAGCGCCGCATACCAGCAGCAAGTTTTGGAACACGAGACTTACCAACAACCATCATATCCTAGAGGGGATTGGGAAGCTGGCGCGATCGCTACTTTGAGTTTAATGCAGCAAGGAGTCGATCGCATTTACCGAGGAGTTCTAATCCAAGGCGAATTGGACAAAACCAACGGTAACTCAACTTCTCTGGTAGGAATTGACGGTCAATATTTCTCAGATACCGGGGAAGTTTCCCAAAATAATATTCATCTTTCATCCTCCACTCCGCACCCTTCAAATAGTACCCTCGTCAGCCGCCCGCATTTATTAATCAAACAGCCCGGAGAATCCAAATTTGGCGATTGGAGTTACGTTACTGCCGATATTTGGCTCAGCAAGCGGCCAAAACTCGATTATCAAATTATTGCCGCTTTTCACGCCCGAATATTAGCAGCAGTGCAGGGAAAAATCCCCGATTCAGCGTGGCTGATGCTGCGAACAAAAGGGTTTTGGCAAGTGGATCTCGACCAGCGAAATCCTCAGATGTTCGAGATATTAGATCGCTGTATTGAGATGATAGAAAATCGGGATAAACCAGAAGTTTTCATTTCCCGCCAAAAATGCAATCTTTGCGGTTGGTATACTACTTGTCATGGGGAAGCAGAATCTATTAAACATCTTTCACTATTGCCCGGAGTTACTGCTGGCCGCTATGCTAGACTAAAAACTCTCGAAATTACCGATGTAGAATCTCTCGCTAATGCTAATTACGAATTGCTGGCAGATTATCCAGAATTTCCCGACGGAGTTGCTTTTGATGTGGTGCGTCAAGCTCAATCTCACTTGTTAAATCAACCGCTGTTGCGGGAAGAAGGAAGTTCGGCAGCGGATTTTGTAACGGATGTAGCGGATGTCGGTTCGGTTGTGGCTGCGGTTAATCAGTTTATTATAATACCGGAAAATGGAAAGAATCGTTTAGTAATAGCTAATATTGAGGCTGTCAAAACTACAGAAAATAAATCTGCTGCACCTTCCAAGCCTGCGCCAATTCTTCGCAGCAAGCCAATTCCTTATTCTCAATCGGTGTTTTTGCCGATCGCCCCAATCGAACTCTATTTTGACATTGAAGCGGAACCGGAGATGAATTTAGATTATCTCCACGGAGTCTTAGTTGTCGATAGGTACAACAAAACTGAAAAATTCCACGGTTTTCTGGCAGAATCAGCAGCAGAGGAAGGTGCAATTTGGGAGCAATTTTTAGAATTAATGTGGGCTTATCCCATTGCTCCGATTTTCCACTTTTGCGACTACGAAGTCAAGACTTTCAAACGCCTAGCTAAACTTTACCATACTCCAGCTTATTTGTGGAAACCAGTGCTGAAACGGTTTGTAGATATTCACAAACAAGTGACGCAAAAGGCGATTATGCCGGTGGAAAGTTACGCGCTAAAACCCATCGCCCGTTGGTTGGGTTTTGACTGGCGTGACGCTAAGGCTAATGGGGCTCAGTGTGTCTGTTGGTACGATGATTGGCTCCAAACTGGCGATCGATCGATCTTGGAGGCGATCGTCCGCTACAATGAGGACGACTGTCGCGCTACATATATAGTTAAAGATTGGTTGACTAATTTTTTGCTGAGTCAGAAACAGTGAATTTATGATTAAACGAACCGCGAAGGCGCAAAGGGCACGAAGTCAGAAAGAGAAGAAGATAGTAAAATGCGAAATTTAGCAAAGGCAACTATATTTATTGCCTGTTTTTTGATAGCAGCAACTGTGGCAATTTTGATAAATTTGTCAGTACAATCTTTTGCCCTCACCAAAATAGATTTTATCGGAAGAGCAATATTTCCGACAGGTTCTCCGTTTCAAGGAACAGAAATTGGCGGACTTTCGGGGATTACTTACGATGCCGAAAAACAAGTTTATTATGCCATTTCCGATGACCGCAGCAGCAAAGCTCCGGCTCGCTTTTATTCTCTCAAAATTAACTTGGCATCTGGTAAACTGGAAAAAGAAAAGATTGAATTTACTGGTGTCACGACTTTATTAGATGAAAACGGTAAAAGCTTTCCAGAATTAAGTTTAGATACCGAAGGGATAACTTTTACCGGCAATAGCGTGTTTGTTTCTTCGGAGGGAGATGTCGATCGCCAAATCAATCCTTTCATCAAAGAATTCTCCCTCGACGGTAAACTGCTCAAAACGCTGCCAATTCCCGATCTATTTTTGCCAGACGACAAAGGTACCAAAGGCATCCGCAACAATTTCGCTTTTGAAAGTTTGACCTTAACAGCCGATCGCAAATACCTATTCACCGCCACCGAAAACGCTATGGTACAGGATGGCGCCGTGCCTTCCTTGGAAAAAGGCAGCCCGTGCCGGATTTTGCGCTACGATGCTGCCAGCGGCAATCCAGATGCCTCCTTTGCCTACATCACCGAACCGCTACCTTCTGGTGCAAATCCTGTGGGAAAATTAACTACCAACGGTTTAGCGGATTTGTTGGCGATCGACGATAACCGTTTGCTGAGTTTAGAGCGTGCTTTCTCCCTGGAAACCGGAGTTACTGTTAAACTATTTGAGGTTTCCTTGGAAAAGGGCGATCGCATAGAAGGGATCGAAAGCCTCAAAAACCGTCTGGGCGAGATTTCTCCCGCTCAAAAACGGCTGCTGCTGGATTTGGAAACCCTAAAAATTCCCCTAGACAACATTGAGGGGTTGACATTTGGCCCCGAATTGGCGGATGGTAGCAGAGGTCTGATTTTGGTTAGTGACAACAACTTCAGTCCGCTGCAAGAGACTCAGATTTTGGGCTTCCAAATAAAAGTTCAAAAAACCTCTTGACAAAAGGTGAGGTTATAGGCATAATAGAAATTGTGCCTGAAAAAACGGCAAAACGAGGGACAGTAGTTCAATTGGTTAGAGCACCGCCCTGTCACGGCGGAAGTTGCGGGTTCGAGCCCCGTCTGTCCCGTTCTCTCGTAAATCGCAAGTTTAAGGCTTTAATAAACCTGTTTGTGGATTAAGTTCGTTTGTAGTAACGATTTTAGTCCTCAAAAATGTAAACAAGGACTAAAGTCCTGAGTGCGAACTTATGATAGTTAAATAACCGGACATGATTAAGGAGTGGGAAAATATGCTCGTTACGCCCATTAAGCCCTCACCGGAAAAAAATACACAACTCGTAGTATTATCTAATATCAGTTGGCAGACTTACGAAAGCTTATTAGCAGAAGCGGGGGACAAGAGATCCTCGCGATTTTCTTATTCTCAAGGAGTCTTAGAAATTATCATGCCATCAGACTTGCATGAAACTATTAACTGTTTGCTAAAACGGATTGTTACAGCTTTGACTGAAGAGTTGGACTTGAAAATTAAAGGATTTGGTTCGACGACTCTCAACCGTGAAGATTTAAAACAAGGTGCAGAACCTGATTCGTGTTTTTATATCCAAAATGTCGATCGCATTCTAGGTAGAAGGCTTGACATCTCAACAGATCCGCCGCCAGACTTGGTGATTGAAGTGGATATTACCAGTCCTTCTTCTAATCGGTTTGTAGTTTATACACAGCTAGAAATTCCTGAAATTTGGCGGTATAGGGGAGACGGCGTACAAATTTATCAATGGCAAAATCGGGAATATATTATCTGCGATCGCAGTCCGACATTTCCCATCCTTTCTGTCGCAATGCTCAATCAATTTTTGCAGATGGCAGAAACTCAAGATGATAATGCCATAATTCGGTCTTTGCGTCAATGGGCAAGGGAGCAGTTGCGATCGCCCGCAGAAACAGAACAATAATAGTTAAACTCTAGCCCCCTCGATCTTCTTGAAACCATCTGCGTTAATCTGTGTCTATCTGCCTTAAATCTGCGGTTTCCCAATCAAATATTTCAGACTCACAGATACGAGTTCAGAAAAGGTCGGGCGATCTGATATGTCAAAACCAGGACGATCGGCACTAGGATCGGAATAGCAACCAACAATCCCCATTTGCCAAACCTCAGCTTTTGACCGTCCGATTTGAACAGGAAAATCACAGCGACAATTCCCATGACTACCCAGAGGCCGCCAAAGCCCATGAAAACTGTATATCCTGCATCTTGCATTGTTTTTACCTGCTTTCGATCAATCAATCTTTAATGTTAGTTGCAGTTGGTTCCTGCGGAAATCTGCAAATCGGTCGATCGCACTTACTCAATATGACTCATTTTCAGTTAGACCGGCAGCGACCTTGAACATCGCACTCAACCCGCGCAGTTCGATCGCTCATAATACTTGCTAAATCCTGCCTTCGGGTCAACCTCAGCCGCCAATCTGCCCAAATTCCGTACAGCCAATTAGCGATCGCCCCAATCACCGGCAACTTAGTAACAGCATAAATCCATCCCATCCCCAAAATCTCATAAATACGGCGGAAAACCTCCACATTTTTAACCGTCGTACCGTCGGGTAACACCGCGTGAATCCGGCCCATCGCCGTTTCATAGTCAACTCCGCCGTGGGCTTCCGGGTTGTAGTCATCCTCCGCGATATCCACAAACGACACCAAACCTCGCCCTGCATCCCGTTTCTTCAAAAAATTCACCTCTCGCACGCACAGCGGGCATTCACCGTCGTACAGCAATTCGATTTGCCAAGAGGGGTTAACCTCAACAAAATTGGAAAACTCGGTTTTAGCAGCAGACATAGGGAAATATGTTTTAAGAGCGATCGCACCCAAATATTTTACAAGAATTATTAATTACCGATCGCCCCAGCGGTAGTCATTGGCGATCGAAAAAATAGTCCCAAAGAATAATTCTGTCTTGGCCGCCCGCAATGTTAATATCATCAAGATGCTCTCTGCTGCATTAAAACCAGAGACTTTCGCCCAACCGCTCAATAGCGGACGATCGACCCCTTCGATCCAGGCAAACCCACAGTCAAGCACAAATGTCAAGCCTGCAACAAACTATATTAAAATTTGTAGTCACAGCCACAGCAAATCCCCCAACCAGTAAATTGCCCTTAATCTAAAAGCAAAAAGATAAATGAACGTCAGAGTCCGTCTAGCCCCCAGTCCCACCGGAAACCTACACATCGGTACCGCCAGAACCGCCGTATTTAACTGGCTGTTTGCCCGCAACCAAGGCGGCACATTCATCCTGCGGGTAGAAGACACAGATGTCGAACGTTCTAAAAGCGAATACACCGATAACATCCTCGAAGGACTCGCATGGCTGGGGATGAACTGGGACGAAGGCCCGAGTTTTCAGTCCGAGCGTCTGGAAATATACCGCCAAGCAGTCCAAACCCTTCTAGACAATGGACTCGCCTACCGCTGTTACACCACGTCGGAAGAACTCGACGAAATGCGGGAAACACAAAAAGCCAACAAACAAGCCCCCCGCTACGACAACCGCCACCGCAACTTGACAAGCAAAGAGCGCGCAGCTTTTGAAGGCGAAGGGCGACAAGCTGTGATTCGGTTTATCATCGACGACGATCGCACAATTTCTTGGAACGACATGGTGCGCGACACCGTAACCTGGAAAGGTAGCGACCTCGGCGGCGATATGGTAATTGCCCGCGCATCCAGCGGCGGCGTCATCGGCCAACCACTCTACAACCTCGCCGTAGTTGTCGATGACATCGACATGACCATCACCCACGTCATCCGCGGCGAAGATCACATCGGCAATACTCCCAAACAAATATTGCTCTACGAAGCTTTGGGCGCGACACTCCCAGAATTTGGCCACACGCCGCTGATTTTAAACTCCCAAGGGCAAAAGCTTTCTAAACGCGACGGCGTAACCTCGATTTTTGACTTCAAAGATATGGGCTACCTCCCCGAAGCTTTAGTCAACTATATGACTTTGCTCGGTTGGACTCCGCCGGATTCAACGCAGGAAATATTTACACTGTCGGAAGCAGCAGAATTATTTACATTCTATCGAGTCAACAAAGCTGGTGCAAAATTTGACTGGGATAAACTCAACTGGCTCAACAGTCAATATCTCCACAAAATGCCAGTACCGCAACTGACAGATTTGCTGATACCTTATTGGCAGAAAGCCGGTTATGAGTTTGACTCCGAGGCCTCACGCCCCTGGCTCGAACAAATAGCTGCTTTAATCGGCCCGAGTCTCGTTCGCTTAACCGATGCTGTCGATATGTGCAAGTTGTTCTTCTCTCCCACTGTGGAATACGAAGAAGAAGCACTCGCACAGTTGCAACAGCCAGGGGCTGCACAGGCTTTGCAAGCAGTTTTAGAAGTTCTGGAAAGTCATTCCACCTTGGAGTCAGCCGAAGCTCAGAAAATCACTAAAAAGCTCAGTAAAGAGAAAAATCTGAACAAAGGGCTAATTATGCGATCGCTCAGAGCAGCTCTGACAGGTGCAATGCACGGCCCCGACCTGATAGAATCTTGGGTAATCCTTCACCAGCGCGGGACAGCTAAAACCCGTTTGCTTGATGCCATTAGCAACTTGAATTTGCCGGCAGTTGGTGTCGCGGTAGAAACTCCTACCCCAGAACAACCCAAAGCCGAAACTCCCGCCGAAACTCCCGCGCCGGAACAGCCAGCAGTCGAGGTTTCAACAGTCGAAACACCGACTATTGAAACAGCAGCGGAAGTTACATCAGTCGAAACGCCGGCTGTTTCAACAGTCGGAACGGAGGTTTCAGCAGTCGATATTTCGGCAGTTGAAACAACCGCAGCAGCAGTGGAAATACCTGCCGCCAACCAGCAAAAAACTATTGCGAGTGGAGAAATGACTTCATCAAACGAACCAGAAACAACCGTTATCATCACCGAAATTCCTGCCGGAAATGAAGCAGACAGTTCGAGCGGTACAACAAAAGTCATAATTACCGAAGAACCGCCAAGTCAGACCCAGCAGATCAAAGAACAAATTATCTCAATTTTGTCCGAGTTTCCTGCTTACATCGGCAGCTTTTACGAGCAGTACAAAAGTCCTCTGACAGTTGTTGGTTTAATTTTAGCCTCAATTGTTTCTTTGAAAGTGCTTTTGGGCATTGTAGACGAACTCAATGACATCCCCCTGCTAGCACCCACATTTGAGCTAATTGGTATTGGATACGCCGCATGGTTTGTCTACCGCTATTTGTTGCGCTCTTCCAACCGCCAACAATTAGGCCAAGAAATTCAAGCTTTGAAAGAACAAGTTTTTGGCAAAAAGTCCTAAATTCTTGCTGGTAATTAGTTGAATTGTACCCAACACTGACAATTTTAAATATATTGTCAGTGTCGGGTTTTTTTATGATTTAACGCTCTCAAATCCGCGTTAAATCCGCCTTAAAGAGCGGACGTACGATTGAAATCGCACCTACATAAACGATGTCCGCCTCCGCGGACTAAGAAATCAACGGGGTATTTAAACATGATTTTGTATAACCAATGACCAATGACCAATGACCAATGACTAAACCCCAGCAGCCGTAAAAGCCGCCCAGTGATACGGATTAGCAAAAGGATAGGGTTTGCGGTTGCGAATTTGCTGCAAAGAAGCCTCAGCAATAACGCGAGAACTTTGAGAAAGCCGATCGAACGTTTGCGAAATTTGAGGCTGAAAATCCGCCAGCAACACCTCCAATTCCTCGCCAGTCAAATCCCGCAGCCACCTTTGAGCCTCCGAAAGCGCTAGGGCCACATCTCCCACCTGCAACCGAGGAAACCGCCCTAAATTTTCATAAAACTTGCTCGTCAGCAGCAGCGTCGAAACATCATTCACCTTCCACAGAGTGCTGACAACACTAGACGTGCCAGCATACAACAAACCCGCCGACAAACCGACAAAATCTTCAGCACCGCCTCGAGAGCCGGCAGTAATTTCGCAAGCCGATAAAGTAACTAAAAAATATTGCCGAAAATCGAGATTAAAAATTTCCTCCAAACTCATATAGTCATTTCTCAAAAACACGCCAGATTTGAGTGGAAAATCGCAATCAAGCACACTCAAACAAGCAAAGTGAGCGCATTTTTTCTGCTGCAACTGTCCTATTTTTATGGATGAATCCCCATCATTAACAGATATCGATCGGGAAAAAGCCTGTTTAATCGTTGGCTTGTGGCGCAAAACTTCTGCACTGGAAAAATACTGGGAAATATTTCCGATTTCAAGGTTGCTGTAAAGCGCATCTTTGCTGAAAGTGGGAACTGCCAACAGGTGCTGTAAATTCGGTCTGTATCGGCCAATAGCTGCGCTGCGCGCGATTTGTCTCAACCGCAAGATCTGACAGCTAGGAGCATAGCGAATTCCTCCGGCAAATCGATCGATCAAATAAGCAGCAGGGGGTGAAATATCCCCAAAAGCCGAACTTTGAGAAAAATCCGAACCGTTGTGCGTATCCAGCAGATCGCAACCGCTGCGATCGCCCCAGTGAGACCTAAAAACTGCCCCGGTATCCTCAAACCCGTCTCTCACCCCCAGAGGCAAAGCATGGAGCGGCAAAGCGTGCAAAAATCGGTGCGGCACAACAATCAGCCGATCGCAATTTTGGGGAATCAGCGCCACCACTCGATCTATTTCCAACAGCGACGCCAAGCGTTTGAGGCGAGCCGGGAGATGATTGATCCAGCGACCTTTTTGCTCAGAATAAGCGCTGAGGTACTCCCCGGCCCAACTTTCGGCAGCCAAAGCATTTTTCGGCGAACACAGGTGAACGGCGGGATATTGTGCACTCTTCACCACCACAAAAGCCACCAACAAATCCCCCAAACTCGCCCACACCACAGCAGCGCAATTGGCATCGGGCAACAATTGGAGAATTTGCTCAAAAGCGATCGGTTCAACTTTGCGAGCTAAGCTGAAGAAAGGGTCGTTTGCCTGCACCTCACGAGCAATCAACTCATCAAACTGCCGCCACAATTGATTTAAGTGGATGAAATCTGAATTCGGCAGCAGAGAACCGCTGTTCAAATCGTGGCTGTCGCCCTCAGAAATCAAGGTAGTGTTCGGCTCAGGTTCTCGCTGTTGTTGCTGCCGCTGTTCCCTCCCTATTTCCAGTTGCAGCGACTCCAACTGGCTGCGCACCGCTGCCGGAATGTCGCCTTTCGGCGTCAGAGGGCATTTAACCAGCAGTGCTACCAAATTCCGATTTTTGTGACGTTCGGCGTATTCCAGGGCTCTAGCGAAATATTCCGGCTGGCTGCGGCCGAGTTCTAGACAAACTTGGATTAGACATTTATAGAGTCCATTCCAGGTGCTGGCTAATTTGACTGTTGCGGTACTCGCCCGATCGCCCAAATCGGCCGCATCAACCCCAACTTCGCTGCGCAAGAATTCAACAGTATCAACAGCAGTAGTAAAAACCCCGTAGGCGCGCAGCAACTCGCCTCGAACTCGGTAAGCTTGGCCCAAATAAACTAAAATTTGCGCCCATCTGTGGGGATAGGTTTCGCGAGTGTAGATTTCGCCGGCACTGTGATAGCAGGCGATCGCAGTTTCCAGGTAAGACGAGTTTTCCGTCTCCGTCAGTTCCGAAAAAGCCCGGCCCAGATAAATTTGCAGCATTGCCCAGCGGTTGGGAGATCGCTGCTTGGTGTAGACTTGGGCTGCATTTTGATAACAGGCGATCGCGCTTTTGAGGTTGCGGTTTTTTTCCCCTTTCACGTGTTGGCTGAAAGCGCGTCCGAGGTAGGCACAGAGCATTGCCCAGCGTTCGGGAGTTTTTTGGCGGTTGCAAAAGAGCAAAGCATTTTGATAGCAGGCGATCGCCATTTCGATATTTTCGGCTTTTTCCCCTTTCACCCGCAGACTGTAGATCCTGCCGAGGTAAGTTTGGATCGAACCCCAGGCTTCGGGAAATTTGATGCGACTGTAGACTTGCAAAGCATTTTGAAAGCAGGCGAGTGCCATTTCCACATTTTCCACTGGATCGCCTTTAATCCGATCGATAAACACCCGGCCCAAATTCCTTTGAGTCGTCGCCCATTGCACCGGAAAAGCTTCCTTAGTCCGCACTTGCAAAGCTCTCTGGTAGCAGTTGACAGCGTATTCGAGATTTGCGGCTCGATTGCCCCGCAGGAACTCATAGTAAGCATTTGCCAAATTATTTTGAGTCGTGGCCCAGCGTCGGGGAAACGCCTTGCGGTTGTAGACTTGCAAAGCATTTTGGTAGCAAGCGACTGCCAGTTCGAGATTTTGGGCTTTGTCGCCCCGCAGTCGGCGGCTGTAAGCGCGGCCGAGATTGTGTTGAGTGCTCGCCCAATCTCCCCCGAAAGCCTCGCGGGTACGCACTTCCAGCGCGTTTTGATAGCAAGCGATCGCCTGTTCGAGATTGTCTGCCGGATCTCCTCTGAGGCGATCGCTGTAAGCGCTTCCGAGATTATTTTGTAGTGTCGCCCACTGGGATGGGTACTGTTGGCGAGTGCGCACTTGCAGGGCATTTTCAAAGCAAGCTATCGCCTGTTCGAGATTGTGAGCCTTATCACCTTTAGGATAACCGCTGTAAGCGTTGCCCAGATTGTTTTGCATCACCGCCCACTCTTGCGGAAAGTCTTTGCGGGTAAAAACCTTAGCAACTGTTTCGTAACCGGCAATTTCGATTTCTAAGTTATTCGCCTTGCTACCGAGGGGAAACCCCCCAATTTTGTTGCTCAGATTGCCGATGAGGGCTGCAATGCGTGTCGTCTCCGATTCTTTAACAGCAGGGATTACCAAACTTCCCCAGCGGCGCAGCAGTTCTGCAAAATTATGGTCAAGTTTGTCTAAATTGGTTCTCAGCAGCGAGTATAGATGCTGCGAATCAGTGCTGCGCGCCACCGCCTGCAATACTTCTGCTAAAAAAGTGAGATATGATAGCCCAGTTACGGATAATTGAGAATTGCCCTTTGCAGACTCTAAGGGTGCGATCACTTTTTGGAAGAATTTGGCAGCCCTGAGCAAACTGTCTCGCGTCAGTGCGGGATCTTCCAAATAAAGCGTTTGTACGAACCCAAAGTCGATCAACTTTGAGTCAGCCCTCAAAATCAAATCTATTCCTGAGTCCACAGGATGTTCCAGCAGCGCTCGGAGCATATTAACATCAGTTTCGCGACGCTGTTCGTCCATCGTGCATTCCGCCGAACTATTAACGATACGATCACTGCTTCTGTGCAGCAATTAAATCACTTCCTGGTTTAAATTTCAATCTCTAACCGGAGGTAGGAGTCGCCGAGGGAGATTAAAGAAACTAGCTTTTTCTACCATAACTATCGCCACAACGTATTTGCCTAAAAAAACAGGTTTCCGCGCAAGTCCTAAAACTTGACAAACCCGCCCCCACAGATTTGCAGCGGGGCGGGTTTAATTTTTACCCTGATAGATTTTAGACTCAGAAACCCAGTTTCTTGCAAACTACGGGGTTTGGTAACGAGAAATCTCGATAAGAAACCGGGTTTCTGAGCAATAGCACGTCTACAGTATTGCGATCGCCAGTTGCAGCCCTAAAGCGAACTAAAATCAACTCAGTCGATTTTAGTGTAACGCTTGAGAACGCAGCGCTGACTCAACTGCCAACAAAGCCCGATCGACTTCAGCCGCAGAAACAATCAGAGGCGGCACAAACCTCAGCACTTTCGGCCCGGCGGGAACCAAAAGCACACCAGCGGCGATCGCAGATTTGACAATATCAGCCGATGTCAGTTCGATGTCAGCCTGCAATTCCAGCCCGACAATCAAGCCCCAGCCGCGCACCTCAGCAATCAAATGCGGAAATGTGGCCGCCAGCTTGTTGAGGCCAGCTTTCAACTGTTCCCCGCGCTGCTGGACGTTTTCCAGCAGGTTTTCCCGTTCCAAAGTTTGGCACACGCACAAAGCAACAGCGCAGACAAAAGGATTACCACCGAAAGTGCTAGCGTGACTTCCCGGTTCAAATACATCGCAGTTCGACTTACACAACATAGCGCCGATCGGGATACCACCGCCCAAGCCCTTCGCAGAGGTAAAGATATCCGGTTCAATACCGAGGTTTTCGTAACCCCAATATTTGCCACTGCGTCCCATCCCGACTTGCACTTCGTCGAGAATCAGCAAAATGCCTTTTTCGTCGCAAATTTCCCGAATCCGTTGGAAATAGGCGATATCTCCGGGGCGAACTCCGCCTTCACCTTGCAGCGCTTCCATCATAATTGCAGCTACTTGGCGTTCATCTTTGTCGAGTTCGTCGATCGCAAGTTCGATCGCACTGATATCGTTATAGGGCACATAGTGAAATCCGGGAACCAACGGACTAAAACCCTTCTGATATTTAGGCTGTCCCGTCGCCGTAATCGTCGCCAAAGTCCGCCCGTGGAAACTAGCAACAGCGGTGATAATTGTCGGATTCGAGATATTTAATTTTTCGTGAGCGTACTTGCGCGCTAGTTTAATTGCCGCTTCATTAGCTTCCGCGCCGGAGTTGCAAAAGAAAGCTCTGTCCGCGCAAGAATGGTCTACAAGCCACTTTGCCAGCTCGCCCTGTACGGGGATGTAATAAAGATTAGAAACGTGGTGCAGCGTCTGAATTTGCTGAGTTACCGCTGCAATCATCGCCGGGTGAGCGTGTCCCAGAGTGCAGGTAGCAATACCCGCCACAAAATCGAGATATTCGCGGCCCTCGGTATCCCAAACGCGGCAGCCGAGGCCTCGTTCTAGGGCGATCGCAAAACGCCCGTAGGTTGACATTACATAGCTGTCGAAGCTCTCAGAACTGAAGGGACTGGCTTCGGCTTGCACGGTTGGTTCTTTTAGTAAGGTTTCTTGACTCACGCATCGCTCCTTAAAAGATCATATGTAGACCTCGATTGTACGGTAAAAATCCAGGTTAGCGGTGCAGGCTGTTAGTTTTGTCATAAAATCATAACAGTAACATCAATTAATCCCTCAAAAATCTACTGATGAGTTATTACATTTCTCCTAGCTTTCTCGATCGAGTTGCAGTACACATCACTAAAAACTTTTTAAATTTGCCTGGGATAAGAGTTCCCTTAATTTTGGGAATTCACGGCCGCAAAGGAGAAGGTAAAACTTTTCAAACCGAACTGGTTTTTCGGCGGATGGGCTTTGAACCCGTGATGATCTCTGGCGGAGAATTAGAAAGTCCAGATGCGGGAGATCCGTCGCGTTTAATTCGCTTGCGCTACCGGGAAGCTGCGGAGCAAATTCGGGTGCGGGGCGAGATGTGCGCCATTTTTATTAACGATTTGGATGCCGGTGCTGGCCGGTTCGATTCTAATACTCAATATACCGTCAATACTCAGATGGTGAATGCCACTCTGATGAATATTGCCGACAATCCAACTAACGTGCAGTTACCGGGAAGTTATGACAGCACGCCGCTGCACCGAGTGCCGATTATTGTCACCGGAAATGACTTTTCAACGCTGTACGCGCCGCTGATTCGCGACGGGCGGATGGAAAAGTTTTATTGGGAACCCAGCCGCGATGATAAAATTGGGGTTGTCGGCGGAATTTTTGATTCGGACAAATTGTCCAAAACCGAAATTGTCGCTTTGGTAGATAATTTTCCCGATCAGTCGCTCGACTTTTTTAGCGCTTTGCGATCGCGCATTTACGACGAACAAGTCCGCACATTCATTCACAAAATAGGAATCGAGCGAGTTTCCAAACGTTTGGTAAACAGTACAGAAGCACCGCCCGATTTCCATAACCCAGATTTCAGCCTCGCTCGTTTAGTAGAAATGGGCGGTTTGATGGTGGGTCAACAAAAGCGGATTCAGGAAATGCGCTTAGTGGATGAATACAACCAATCGCGACTTTTCAACGTTCAAGGAACCGCCAATGTTCCCGCAGCCGCCCCAACGCAAAATCAGTTAAACGATCCGTCATCCAAATATTATAAGGCTTACGTCGAGCCAGGTTCTGAAGGTGGTAACGGTCATGCGGCGCGGCTAAGTTCCGAGGTATTGGAACAAGTGCAGCAGTTGTTAGCAAGAGGCTGCAAAATTGGCATGGAATATGCAGACAATCGCCGATTTAAGACTGGTTCTTGGCAAAGTTGTGCGACAATTAAAACAACACAGGAAAAAGATGTAGTTGCATCTTTGGAAACTTGTTTATCCGAACATGGCGGGGAATACGTGCGGCTGATTGGTATCGATCCAAAAGTCAAGCGCCGAGTAGTTGAAACAATTATTCAGCGGCCATAAAAGAAGACCGGGCGGTTGAAACCGCGTCTATACAAGCAAAACCCGCCTCCGCGGGTTGAAGACACAGGCGGTGAAAATTACGTGATCCTCTCTTAGTCCGCGGAGGCGGACATCGTTTGTGTAGGCGCGGTTTCAACGGCCGTCTGATCTAAATTCTGCAAAAAATTATCAAAGGTTGCCCGATCGCACATAGCAACCTGAGCACCCACCTTAGTTGTACACAGAGCGCCCGCTGCACAGCCCCACACCACTGCCTCTGACAGCGATCGCCCGCCATCTAACGCAGCAGCCAACCCGCCGTTAAAAGCATCACCAGCAGCTACAGTGTCGATCGCTTCCACAGCAAAAGCCGGCACAAAAAAGCTCTCATCCTCAGTCACAGCAACAGCCCCGCGATCGCCCAATTTGACAATAACATTCTGGACACCGCGCTGCTGCAACTGTTTAGCAGCCATAATCGCTGTTTCAGTATCATGCACCCGAAAACCCACTAGCTGACTGGCCTCCACTTCATTCGGCGTGATGATGTCGATTAATGGATAAAGTGCGAGTGGCAAATCCGCCATAGGCGCTGGATCGAGAATCACTCGCACCCCCGCTTCACCCGCAGCTTGGGCGGCTTTGATCACAACTTCCAGGGGAATTTCTAACTGTAACAGCAACGATGTAGCTGACAGCAACAGTTTTTTGAGACGTTCTATCTCTGCTTCACCGACATTGTGATTTGCACCAGGAATCACAATAATATTATTTTGACCAGTCTCGTCTACGGCGATAATTGCCACACCTGAATGAGTGCTTTTATCAATTAATATATTGTTTGTATTTAAACCATAAAATTGTAAATTTGTCAATAATTCTTCAGCAAATTTATCATTACCAACGCGGCCGATGATGTTGGTAAAAGTGCCGAGACGGGCGGCCGCAACTGCTTGATTTGCTCCTTTACCACCGCCGGCCGTGAAAAAATTGCTACCGATGATAGTTTCCCCTGGCTGTGGCAATCTGGGAGTTCTTGCTACTAGGTCGATGTTGATACTGCCGAATACGATTATGGTCATGGATTATTGAATTTGGTAATTGGTAATCGGTAATGGGGAATTGGGAATTTTCAACCAATGACAACTGACAACTGACAACTGACAACTGTCAACTGACAACTGTCAACTGTCAACTGACAACCGTCAACTGTCAACTGTCAACTGACAACTGTCAACTGTCCCTCGATACGTGCTAGAACAGTTATGGTCATTCACCGGTCAATTCAATGGCTGCAATTTCTCTCGATCGCAATCCCTGTGTTCTGCTAGTAGAAACAGACGAAGTTCTCGCCGGACACTTGAGTCTAGACTTAAAATCCTCCGGCTACGAACCGGTAATAGCATCTAATATCGCCACCGGCCAACATTTAGCCCATGAATTGCAGCCAGCTTTGATTGTAATCGATCGCATACTTGGCTCTGAGTCGGGACTGACGCTATGTTCTCATCTCAGAAGTATCGGCAATCGATCGCCCGTGCTACTATTGATCGGTCGTGATACAGTGGACGATCGCGTGGCTTGTCTGGAAGCTGGGGCGGATGATTATTTTCTCAAACCTTATCGCACTGAGGAGTTTTTGCAGTTGGTGCGCTTGTATTTGCAGCCCGATACTAGCAGCAACCAGCAATTGAGGTTTGGCGATTTAGTCTTGGATTTAGCCTCTAGGCGGGCCCTGCGCAACGGACGGACGATCGACCTGACGATGAAAGAATTTGAGCTGCTAAAGTATTTGATGGAACATCCCCGCGAGGTTTTGACTCGGGAACAAATTCTAGAGAATGTTTGGGGTTACGACTTTCTGGGCGAGTCGAATGTGATTGAGGTTTACATCCGCTATCTGCGCCTCAAGATTGAAGATGAAGGCGAAAAGCGCTTGATTCAGACGGTGCGAGGTGTTGGCTACGTGATGCGCGAAGCTTGAAGTCAGTTGACAGTTGACAGTTGACAGTTGTCAGTTGACAGTTGTCAGTTGACAGTTGACGGTTGACGGTTGTCAGTTGACGGTTGTCAGTTGACGGTTGACAGTTGTGAGTTGACATTGGTTAAAAATTACCAATTCCCCATTACCAATTTCCCATTGCCAATCTAAAATCTTAAATCATTATGAGTTATTTCGCTACTTTCCTAAATATTGGGGTAATTATATTTTTGCTGGGATGTTCGCCGGCTTTACCTGTCGCGAATGCTGTTACTGGCATTTTGGCCTCGCAGTCTCCAACGGCGACAACATCCGGTCAAGTTTTGCCTGTTTCTGCTAGATCTCGGATAGCCGATCGCCCAATCGAACTCGAAGTCGCTAAAACACCGGAACAACAGGCTATGGGTTTAATGTACAGAACTTCTCTGGCCGATGACAGAGGAATGCTGTTTGAGTTTAAACCGGCGCGGTGGGTCAATTTTTGGATGAAAAATTGCCAGATTTCTCTGGATATGATTTTTCTGCGGGATGGAGTAGTCACAGCTATCGCAGCCGAGGCGCCTCCCTGTACAGCCGATCCTTGTCCTACCTACGGGCCTGATACTCCTGTCGATCGAGTGATTGAACTTCGTGGCGGGCGGGCTGCTGAACTCGGTGTCAAAGTGGGCGATCGGATTGAAATCGAGTTTTTAAACTAAAACTTCGGATATTTTCATGGCTTACCCATCGGGACTAGAAACCCGGTTTCTTCCCATATTTCTCTAATGAAACGCAAAATTTCCTAGCAACCGGGTTTCTGAGGTAACTCCCCTCTTCAGATCCGGTTGAGTTCGGATTCGCAAAACCCGCAAAAATTAATAAAGTTTACAAAAATTTACAAAATTTGTTAGATTATTAATGTAAGATTCAGCACAAACAGGAAAAGATTTGCTACGATGTCAATCTCAGTCAGGCTGGGCTTGAGCTTGTTTGCAGAATCTGTAAATTGTGGGTCGCAGGTATGAGACGAGTCAGCGACTCGTTATCAATCCTGAGAGACGGTGGTGGTCTCCAAGACCTCGATCGCGAAAGGCAATTTTCTGGAACTTTAGGCGATCGACCTCTATCTACTAAACCTATCTGAAGTAAGATGCGACGCGCTAAATTAATTGGCAAAGTTGATCTAAGGTAGCAGATTCGGGTTCGAGCAAAATATCTGACCAATATTGCAGCAGTAAATTTGCGGATTCTGCATTTTCGCAGATGAAGCTAAACTCTGAACCTGGTTTATTAGTTTTAAGTAGCAGAATTTATTTCAGATTCGCGCTGCACAGATGCCGAGGTATTCAGTTTAGGTTTTGATCGCGATCTATCGAGCGATCGGGCCATCCGCAAAAGTGCAAAACCTTTCGCTTTTTGGGAAAGGTGGGCTTTCAAGTCCCACCCAGCACTAAGTTCACATTTTCAACAACCGCTAATACTGTTTTAACAGCTATCCACGGTTAAAAGACAGATTTAAAACTGGCTTATTACTAATCACAAACATCAGGTTCACATCAGAAAATGGTGTCCTATACTTGGAGACAAAATGACATGGCACCCGCTACTTACACTAAATTAATTCGATTTTTACAAGAAGATTTGGCAATTTCTCCCGCTTCAATAGCCGTAGCCGAACGTCGCGGCGACAAACAGCGGCAGCGCGATAAAGACCCGAATTCGTTGCCGATGGTTCTGTGGCAGTACGGTTTAGTCACTCTAGACCAGTTGGATAAAATCTTTGATTGGTTGTCCGAAGCATATTAAAAGGATTTTAGATTTTAGATAATAAAATCCAAAATCCAAAATCCTTTAATAACTTAGATTAAGATCCAGCCAAAAGTTTCGCAGCAGCGGCAACGCCGGCACTAGGAGTATAGCCTTCATGGCCCAATTCTTGCAATACGACTTCCAAGGCGGAAATAGCTGCTAGAATATCGCGATCGCACACAAAGCCCAAATGACCGATTCGGAAGATTTTACCTTTCAAATGGTCTTGTCCGTCGGCTAGAGCAATATCAAACTTCTTACTCATCAAAGTCCGCACTTTTTGAGCATCTACAGATTCAGGCGGCATCACCGAAGTAATCGCAGGGCTGGCGCAACCGTCAGCAGCGAATAATGGCAAACCTAAAGCTTTCATTGCCGCGCGAGTAGTTGTCATCAACCGTTTGTGCCGCGCGAAAACGTTTTCTAACCCTTCGGCTTTCATCATCTGCAAAGTTACTTGCAGTCCAAAAAACATATTGACCGGCGGAGTAAAAGGAGTGGTATTTTTGGCAGCGTCTTTGCTATATTTGCCCAAATCCAAATAATAGCGAGGTAGCGTCGCAGTTTTGTAAGCTTTCCAAGCTTTCGGGCTGACGGCCACAAAACCCAAACCAGGGGGAATCATGTAAGCTTTCTGAGAACCAGAAGCAATCACGTCAATTCCCCAAGCGTCCATCGGTACATTCGCAGCACCTAAACTGGTGACAGCATCGACCATGATTAAAGCTTCGCCGTGGGCTTTGACATGGCGGTTGATGGTTTCGAGGTCGTTGAGAACGCCCGTGGAGGTTTCCGAGTGGGTGATGATGACAGCTTTGATTTGCTTCTCTTTATCAGCTTCCAGTTTTTCGCGGAAATTTTCGGGGTCTAATTGTTGGCCCCACTCGGCTTTGATGATTTCGACATTTAAACCGTAGGCTTCTGCGACTTCGGCCCAGCGTTCGCCAAATTTACCATTGGTGCCGACTAAAACTCGATCGCCCGCACTCAAGAAATTAATTATCCCAGCTTCCATCGCGCCGGTACCAGAAACGGTCAAACTCAACACGTCACTTTTGGTTTGGTGCAGCCATTTGAGGTTTTCGGTACATTCTGCAAAAATCGCGTCAAATTCCTTGCTGCGGTGGCCCATCGGGTGTTTAGCCATCGCCAGCAAAGCCGCTTCGGGCACCGGTGTCGGGCCGGGAATCATCAGCATTAATTTGTTGTCCATAATTCTGTCCTAACTTTTTCGGTGGGAGTTAATAGAATAAATCAAAAATTGAAACTTTAAAGTCTGCACTGTGACATACTCCTACGCCAACTGAGTACAGTATGGTGTAGGCTTCTCAGCGACTCCAGCTATTGCTTCGGACATTAACTGAGCTTTAAAGACGGGATGACCCACCGCCCTATTTTTAATCACGATAGCTGCATTATGGTCGCGGTCAAGACTGCATCCACAATTCGGACAGTCGTGCCATCTTTCATGCAGTTTTTTTGGTACTTTTTCACCGCAACTAGAACAATCTTGTGAAGTGTTATGAGCGCTTACTGGGACTACCAACAAACCAGCATTTACGGCTTTATTTGTTAGAATCGACAGAAAGCTTGACCACCCAGCGTCTAACACAGATTTAGCTAGCTTTGTACGAGCAAGTCCTTTAATATTCAAATCTTCAACCGCAACAACGTCATATTTTTTCAAGAGATTGTTGGCAGTTTTAAAATGAAAGTCTTTACGTTTATCAGCTACTTTTTTGTGACAATTCCCTAGCTGTTTAACCGCTTTTTGCCTGCGGTTGCTGCCGTTTTTGCGACGCGAGACTCGCTTCTGAATGGTTCGCAGGCGCTTTTGAGCTTTGCGGTAATGTTGAGGAATTGCCACAGTCTCGTTTTCTGATGTTGTCAAAAAATCCTTCAGCCCAACATCAATTCCAACAATCTTTTGAGGATTGAAATCTGGTTTGATCTCAGGGACTGTGGAATCTTCCAAGCTGAGAGTCACATAGTACCCATCAGCTTTTTTGGTAACAGAGACGGTTTTAATCTTGAATCCATCAGGTATCGAACGGTGTAAAACAACTTTAACTTTTCCGAGCATCGGCAAGTTGATTAAGTTATTTTGTAGACAGCCGTCTTTAACTTGAGGATAAGTAAATGTGCGGTAACGACTACCTGGTTTAAATCTAGGTCTACCACTACGCTTTCCATTGCTATCACCTTTTAAAAAACGCTCAAACGTTACCTTGACTCGCTTAACTGCATCTTGGAGGACTTGAGAATAAATCTCGGCATACCAAGGATGAGTTTTCTTGAGTTGAGGTAACGTTTTTTTCTGGGTGTAGTAATCTGGATTGTCCCGCACTTGGGGCAAATAGCAAATTAGCGGACACGCATTGATGGAACACCGATTTTGTTCGTACCAGTTGAATCGATCTGCCAACAAATAGTTGTATTGTGCACATAACATTGACAACCATCTGTCAATCTCAATGGCTTGTAACTTTGTTGGACGTAATCGATACTGGTAAGAAGTTCTCATTGCGTGATAAATATTTAATCGCAGTCGCCATTTATTAATTAGTGTTAATATACTTGAATACGTTACTTGATGTCAAGTGCCTGAGTGAATATTTTATTCATACAAGTAGCGAGGTTTCTATCCTCAAGTTTCAATTTTTATTGCCAAATCTCAACTGGTGACAGAAATGTTTAAAAAAGTCTATTTAAAAACAAAATAGACCCGTCGAATAAAATAATTTGTTCGTCTCGTCATCCACCCGTTCACCAATCAAAACATAGTTTTGAATTGGTTGACGAGTGGAATCAAGCGCGTCACCGCGCCTTTCATCCCACACTAATCGAAGCGACAAGCGTGTGGGGATTCCCGTCTGGCTAGCTAAGTTTTTTAACTTTTAATTTTTAACTCCCGTAGAGTTAGTTTCATTTAGAGACCAGCGGTATTCTACCGCTAAGTTCGATCGCTGGCAGCTTTGTTCTAATTGCTTTTGAATGGCAAGGGCTTTACGCAGTGTAATAATAAGTTGGTGAACTTGTTGCTGCTGCGGTGATTGTGGACTGACAGCAAACATTGTTTTGCGTTCTAACAATTGAAGTAGCAATTCATAATGAATGTAGGAAGGCAGGGGAATTGGCTCCATGAAAGCTAACATACCTCAGCGAATAGACACCCCATTGCAATTGCATGGGGCATCACAGGTGGACATTAGATGCCTGATTTTTTATCGGTTTGCTAGCCGTACAAAAACCCCAGCTTTGCCGATTTTTCGGGGCTGGGTGCGTTGGTAGCGCTAAATTTGGCGATCGACTAACCAGAGTGAGTAGATTTAATTGGTTTTTTGCCAGCTATTTCTATGAAATCTAGCTGGGGACGCTAATTTTTCATAAATTAAGCGCCTGAGTCGATACAGGCTAGAAATGCTGATTATTTACATACTTAATCAATTTCTATCAGAATTCAGGGGTATTTGTCAAGCGGTCTGGCCTTTTAGATTTGCGGATGAGCCTTGGCTAGGGAGGCTAAAGCAGCGCCCGGATCTGGCTGTTTGACTAGGGATTCGCCGATGAGGACGGCTTGGACTCCGGCGCTGGCCACTCGGTTGAGGTCGTCTGCTGTGTGGATTCCTGACTCGCTGACGGTGAGGATATTTTTTCCTTGGATGTCGGTTTGGCGATCGGCTAATAGTTGACCGGTGGTTTCTAGGCTGACGGAAAAGTTTTCTAGGTTGCGGTTGTTGATGCCGATTAGTTCGACGCCTTGTAGGGTTAATACTCGATCGAGTTCTTCGAGTGTGTGAACTTCGATTAAAGCAGTCATGCCCAATGTCTTGACAATTTTTACAAAGTATTGTAAGTCTTTGTCAGATAGAATGCTGGCAATTAATAATACAGCATCTGCGCCGTGAATCCGAGCGAGATAGATTTGGTAGGGATAGATAATAAACTCTTTGCAAAGTAGCGGCAATTCGACGGCGGCACGGATTTTAGAGAGGTTGTCGAAGCTACCTTGAAAGAACTTTTCATCGGTGAGTACGGAGATGCAGCTAGCGCCGTTTTGTTCGTATGCTTGGGCGATCGCCACGGGGTCGAAATCTTCACGAATTACGCCTTTGCTGGGGGAAGCTTTTTTGACTTCGGCGATGATTGCGGGTGTAGTTTTACCGTTTTTGAGCGCGCCGAGGAAGTCGCGGATGGGCGGTGCAAAGGGGAGTCTTTTGTGAAGTTCGGCTAAGGGCGTGCGATCGCGCTTTTGGGCCACTTCTGCTTCTTTTTGCCAGACGATTTCTTCGAGGATGTGGCGGGGCTCGGAGTCGGGTACGGCGATTTCGTAGCTGAGGTAGAGTACGGAGACTGAGGTGCTGGGCGGACGGCGGCGGATTTGAAGCATGGTAAGGGGGATAAAGGGCGATCGCAACAAGTTTCAACGTATTATATAATGGTTGCAGTGAATCCTCCTAATCTGAGTGCTAATGCGTGTCAGCTAAAGATATTTATCACGATACAGTTAAGCGTGCCCTACAAAAGGATGGCTGGACGATTACTCACGATCCATTTCCCCTTCAAATTGGTCGCAAGCGTTTATCGGCCGACTTGGGTGCAGAACGTCTAATTAATGCTGAAAAAGGAACGGAAAAAATTGTTGTTGAGGTTAAGAGTTTTGTAGGGCGATCGGATGTAAAAGATTTGGAGCAGGCTTTAGGACAGTACATTCTTTACCGCCAAGTGCTTAATGAAATGCAGATAAATCGAAATTTATATCTAGCCATTTCTGAGGAAATTTTTAATAGCGTATTTACCATAGAATTAGGGCAAGTATTATTAAAAAATAATCTTGTTAAACTGCTTGTTTTTGATAAAAAAAGTGAGGCAATACTTCAATGGATACCCGATTGAGATACCAAAAAATCATCAAAACCATACTTCAAGAACACGCTAACTTTCGCAATACTATACCTGACGGATATCAATCTCAACTTTTATTTGATGATGAACGAGGAGGCTACTTAGTCTTGGATATTGGTTGGAATGAGAACAAGTACCTTCACGCTACACCAATCCACATCAATTTAATCGATGGTAAAATCTGGATTCAATATGATGATACCGAAGAAGGAGTGGCTACCGATTTACTAGCAGCAGGAATTCCGAAAGAAGATATTGTACTCGGTTTTCGCCATCCTAGAATACGTGAATATACTGAATTTGGAACGGGTTTTAGTGACAAAGATGAAGGAAATTTTGCTGAATCGGCTGCTGTGGAGTCAGTCTCAGTTACTCGTTGACTTCTTGGCCTAATTCTCTGACAGTCTGAGGTTTGACAATTCTGGCTTGTGCGTCTTTTAGGGCGCTTAACGGGCGATCGGGCGCTGAGGCAGAAACCGGGTTTTTTCAGAAATTTCTAGGTTGATGCGTTTAACATTGATAAAAACCCGGTTTCTAGGCGTGGGAGTGCGTAAATGGCGATCGGGCAATTTCTCAACCGACTTTTAATAGCGTATTTACAATTTATTTGAGAATGTAGAGAGATTTCTAGATTTGTGATATAGTCCCAGCTATAATCAAAACGGTACATCTTCCCACTTGTGGGGAAACCAATTGAATGGAAACGCCAAAGCAAAATTAGTTGGAGCTTTCTATTAATGAACCAGTCACCGGGAAACCTTGAATTTTAGCCCTTGACAAAAGAGCAGATTTTTCCTAGACTATTTTTGGGAGATGCCTCCCGCTTGGATAACGTCATTGCATGACGTTCCAGCAGCAAAGGCAAAACCCTCACCCCCCGCGCCGCAAGGTTAAGGGCGCTAAGTATTCCTGTCTTAGATGATTGGGAGACCATTCTAACCGCAAGAATTAAGTCAAGCTTGCTGCTTGTGCAGCAAAGGCATTCCACCACCGCGCCGCAGGGTTAACGGCAATTCCTAGAAATAGGATCTAAGGCAAATAGGAACTAAAGCAAACCTAGTTGGAGCTTTCTACTAATGCGGAAATCAGAACGAGGGCTCCGACTTCCACCCGCACCGCAGAAATAAATTAAAAACTTCGAGGCTTTTGTGAGTGGAGAAAGCCTAAGTTTTAAATGAGATAAAAAGCTGTAAATAAAAAACCAACTTTGATGGTTAAGTTTTTTAATTAGTTATTAAATAAAAATAAAAATAAAAAAAGCCCCATTAGTACGGGGAAATGTGAAGAGGAATATATAAGTTTTTACGGTTAGCCCAGAAAAGCAGAGATCGGGCTTATCCTAGTAATGTTTAGTTATGGCAGATGAGTGTAGTCAATTGGGAAAATCACCAAGTTGGGGATGAGATCGACAAACTATTAGCACCGATTGATATAAATCACCTCGTCACCCAACATTTAGAATCCTGTAATTACAAAATAAAAGGCTACTGGGATAACAATAATAAGTTCTATGAAGAGATTGCTTTTATTTATCCCATCTGTGCTGAGTTGATCGGGCGATCGCTCGGCACAAACATGATCGACAACCATTCCACTTCTCACTGGATCAAGCTTAAATTTTTACTCAAAGCTGATTTATCTGCTGGCGAAAACAACTTAGTTAGCGATGATGACGATGAGGAAATTGGCGAATTAACTCTGATTTTAGATACGAATCAGACAGTTATTGATGAAAACTGGCTGATTGATGTCGAATCTCCCTTTGTTGTTGCCAAAAGTCAGCCGGATTTGCAGCATTCTGCTTAAAGTACGCGCGAGGGAAGCTATCCTGAGCATTAATCGCCCTTTTCACCAGATCCCAATACAATGCTATAATCCCATAAAGCCAATCAACAGCGCGATTACAGCTCATGGATAAACTAGAGCATTCCGACTTACAAACTCAGCAGCCATTGGAAGAAACATTTTTAGAACTTGCAGAAAAATGGCGTTATGACACAGAAATGTTCTCTTCACCCACCAAAAAATTAAATCATCCTGCTTACCAAAAAATTATTAGCATCGGTAAACCCGTTATCCCGCTGATTCTGCGTGAACTTGAGCGACAACCCGATCATTGGTTTATGGCCCTTACCGCGATCGCAAAGCAAGATCCAGTTGGCCCTGAAGATAACTTTAAACAAGCCGTTGAAGCTTGGTTGCAGTGGGGTAGGGAGCAAAAATTAATTTAGATGCAGTCTGTTTCATTAGAAATCCGTTTCCCCAACCTCCGAAACACTACATACAGCGTAGAAAGTCCAAGAACACCTGATTATAACTGTGTTGCTTGGGCTGCTGGCGTGTGCGATCGCCCTTGGTGGCCCATCTCTCAACGTCCTTATTACTGGCCTGAAGAACCGCCAATTGAATCTTTACCAGCTTTCATAAGTGCTTTTCAAACTTTAGGATATCAGATTTGTGAGAGCAGTAATCCCGAAGTCGCTTTTGAAAAAGTAGCAATTTATGTAGATGAAGATGAAATCCCAACACACATGGCTAGGCAGATTTCTTCGGGAGATTGGACAAGTAAATGTGGAGATTTGGAGGACATCATTCATACTCTAGAAGGGCTAGAGGGTTCATATCAAGCCTATGGAAAAGTGGCTTGTGTAATGAAAAGACCAATATTGGTAAAATAGTAGTTATTACTGAATTACTATAAAGTACGCGCTGTAGCTATCCCGCAAGGAATCGCCCTCTCACTTAAACCTTAACCGCTTGCTGCGATTTAGTTTCCATAGCCTGCCACGCTTTCGATGCCGCCTCAACTACGCTTATCCACCCAGAAGAGTTAATATAATCCTCATCAGAAGCTTCTGTCCCCAACACCTCAAAAACTAAATCTATAGCCTGACAAACTGCTGCCATCAAACGGGCTTCTTTTTCATTTTCAATAATTACTCCGATTGCCGCATCAGGATTTTCTGCCAATACTGTATCGTCATACAGAAAATGAACCGCCTCATCAAAACTATCGTACTCGATTCCTGGCGGATAATCGCCCTCTAGCCAAGCTTTATGCTGATATTCTCGATCGCTCAAACTGCGGAGAGTATCTAATAACTCTTCTCTCATTTTCGGATATTGTACCATACAACTTTCTCCTGTACTAAGGTGCGTACCAGGTTTGCCACTGCAACCATTCATCTAAGACCATAGGTAATTTTTATCACCTTAATATTTTTTGATAAGACAAGCTATATTATCCATATGTCTGATTTGACATATAATCTAAAAAAACCTAAAATATAGATGGTAGATTTGGAAAGCACACCCCTTGTCTGGCTTAGTGGGGAAGTAAAAACACCGCCTTTTTCTAGTGAGGCGCGTATTCAAGCCGGATTTTTCCTGCGAAAGCTACAGGATGGCGAAAGCCTATCCATGCCTTTCTCTCGCCCTATGCCAAGCATCGGAGCTCATTGTCACGAGATCCGTCTAGCCGATTCAGGGACAAGCAAGGATTGGCGCATCATTTATCGAATAGACGTAGATGCTATCATTATACTCGATGTCTTTAACAAAACTACGAACAAAACACCGGATTTTATCATTGAAAAATGTAAAAAACGGTTGAAACAATACGACCAAATTTGAATTGATATCAGGAAGGTATTTTTATGGACACAGCTAAACGCCAACGCCTACAAGCAGCAGGATGGACTATCGGAACAGCAGAGGAATTTCTAGGACTTTCAGCAGAAGAAACAGCCTTCATAGAAATGAAACTTGCACTGAGTAAAGCCATCAAACAAAACCGGATTAACCAACAGATGACTCAGCACGATCTTGCCCAAAAAATAAAGTCTAGCCAGTCAAGAGTTGCTAAAATAGAAGCTGGCGATCCTTCCGCTTCCCTCGATCTCCTGATTCGCACCTTGCTTACCTTCGGTGCTACACGCCAAGACATTGCTGAGGTAATTCTTAACAGTGGTTCCTCACAAATATCTCATGTTAACTGAATTACTAAAAGTACGCACCAGCGTTCGCTTTCGCGTTCCCCTAGGGTAGCTATCCCGTCGGGAATTGCACTTTAACTTAAACCTTAACCGCCGCCCATCTACCAGCCCCCCAACCAAGATAGCAGGCATTCAGGGCGCTCCACTTCCGCAAATTCCTAACCTTTGGTAGATGCAGATTCCATCCCTTTGACATATAATCTGACTTGACCTATTGACTAAAACTATTGTGAATACAACAGAAAAAATCACCGATGTTTGGAGTAAAATCCAGGCAATGGCCAATGATTTCCTGATTTTATTACCGAATATTGTACTAGCACTGATTGTTTTCGCAATTTTCTTTTTTATTGGCAGAACCCTGAAACGGGCAGTCAGAAAACTAACCAGCGCTCACCGTCAAGCTCGCAATTTAGGATTAGTGCTGGGACGACTAGCACAAGGAGCAACCGTTCTTACAGGATTGTTTATTGCTCTGTCGGTGGTCATTCCCTCCATCAAAGCCAACGATCTTATTCAGCTATTGGGAATTAGTGGTGTGGCGATCGGGTTTGCGTTTCGCGATATCCTGCAAAATTTTCTGGCGGGTGTTTTGATCCTGCTGACTGAACCTTTCCACATTGACGATCAAATTGTATTCAAAGACTTTGAGGGAACTGTAGAAAATATTCAAACGCGGGCGACGATAATAAAAACCTATGATGGTAGGCGGATTGTAATTCCGAACTCGGAACTATTTACTAACTCTGTAATCGTGAACACAGCCTTTGAAAATCGCCGTTTGCAGTATGACATTGGCATTGGCTATGGCGATGATATTGATACTGCCAAACAATTAATTTTAGAGGCAATTCATGAAGTCGATGGAGTGCTGAAAGATCCGGCTCCCGATGCGATCGTCGTAGAATTAGCCGGTAGCAGTGTTAACATTCGAGCCCGCTGGTGGGTGCAGCCGCCTCGCCGTGCCGAACTCTTAGATTTTCAAGACCGCGTATTAACTAAGATTAAAAATAAGCTAGTAGCAAATGGGATCGATCTGCCCTTCCCAACTCAGCAGATTTTGTTCCACGATCAGACAGAAGACACAGATGGCGATCGCAAACGTCAACGAGAAGGCTGGCCCGCCGGACAAGCTGAAGTTCCCAAATCCCGCAGTATCAGCTACGCCCTCAGACAACTTGCCGCAATCGAGTCTAAACGCAATAAATCTGAGGATGGCCAAGTAATTTCCAACAATAAATATACTGAGGGGAACGATCGGTGAAAAATACGAAGTTCAGCAACTATTGGGATTCCTTAAATTCGAGTTTCTGGTTTGTGCCAACCGTCATGGTTTTTTTGGCGATCGCACTTTCGTTTCTCACCATCGGGATTGACCAAAATCAAAAAACCAACCTGATTGGAGAATTGGGTTGGGCCTATACTCTCGGCCCTAGCGGATCGCGCGCCATTCTTTCTGCGATCGCCAGTTCAATGATGAGCGTTGCAACCACTGCTTTTTCAATTACGATCGTTGCCCTTCAGCTTGCATCTTCCCAGTTTGGCCCTCGCTTGCTGCGTAACTTCATGCAAGACAAAGGAAACCAAATTGTCCTGGGAACTTTCATTTCTACATTTGTGTATAGCTTGATGGTGCTGCGAACCATCAATGGGTCAGAAAAAAATGAGTTTGTCCCCCACTTGGCGGTAACTTGCGGCATCGGTTTGGCGATCGCCAGCATTGGCGTATTAATTTACTTTATTCATCATTCTGCCTCATCGATTCAGGTAGATCACGTAATTAAATTAGTTGGTGACGAACTCGATCGCGCGATCGATCGACTGTTTCCCAAAAATATTGGTGCCAGCAAATCCCAAAACAAACAGCCAGACAACCAATCGGATATTGCCGCTGACATTCCAGCTAATTTCGATCGAGATGCCCGTCCAATTAAAGCAATCAATGGCGGTTACATTCAAGCCATTAATAATTACGAACTAATGCAAATTGCGAGCGAGCATAACCTGTTGCTACAAATTCTCCAACGCCCCGGTCGCTTTATTGTCGAAGGAATTGAGCTCGCACAAGTCTTTCCCGGAAAAGAGGTAAACGAGCAACTTGTATCCAAGATTAACGATGCCTTTCTGATTGGCTCACAGCGTACAGAAATGCAGGATGTGGAGTTTTCGATCGACCAACTCGTTGAGATTGCAGTACGGGCTCTTTCCCCAGGAATCAACGATCCGTTTACGGCTATCCGCTGTATTGACCAACTTAGTGCAGCCCTTTGTCGTTTAACCCAAAGAGAGATTCCCTCTCCCTACCGCTACGACGACAGCAACCAGTTGCGGATGATTGCTGAACCCATCGCCTTTGCAGATGTGATGGATGCAGCCTTTAACCAAATTCGACAGAATGGAAAATCGAATGTAGCTGTCACCATGCGCTTGCTAGAGGCGATCGCAGTTGTGGCGCGTTTCACCGATCGAACCACACACCGAAAAGCGCTCAGGCGACACGCAGATTTGACCGATCGCGCCAGCCAGCAGGCAAATTTTGATGAATTAGATCACAAAGATATTCAAGAGCGATATTTAGCAGCATTAAAAGCTATTAAGCAGGAATAAGCTAGGAGAAAAAATTTGGTAATTTGTAATTATGACAAGCCCTTCAAATTACCACTTTCCCTTCTTCCTCTGCCATCAAAGCAAAATTCCGCAGATTTTCCCCAACAAAATATCCACTTTCTTTGACAAAATCGCCGCCGCAAGTCACCGGAATTCTTTCCTGATAAGCTTTCAGCGCCAAAATCAAATCATTGTCTTGCAATTCGAGATAGATTTTCTGCAACTTACCCACCACAAATCCCATCATTGCAACTTTACCAATTTCCTCTCCTGCTTGGCGATCGACTTTGACAATAAATCCTTGAATTTCAGTATTTTCTAAACAAGTAATTAAATCGCTTAAAATCTCTAATTGAGAACGCTTTTCTGTCAGTTCCAGCTTTTTGACAGCATCTCCCATCCTAGCTGGATAATCCGCAAAATCCCGCGTCAGAGGCAATCCGATATCAAACAACTCTCCCGCCTCATTTTTCTTGACCCAAATCGCCCCTTTATTGTCATAAATTCGGCTGTGTTCTTGCCAGCCATGTTTTTGTAAATATGCTATGATTACATTGACATCTAAATTCTTAAAAACTTCAAAATCCCGTACAGTTACTTTCATGGGATATCTCCTTGGCTAATGCGCTGCATAATGGACTGTAGAGCCTCTGCTGTAAACTGATTGTTGCGGGGCAACTCAACAGTCACGCGACTGGTATTTTGAGTTTCCGGCATTCCCCGCAAAGATAACCAGTAGGCACAATGCCTGAGCAACATTTCCTGTTCTGACTGTTGTATCCATTCCCCGATATTTTCCGGTACTAACACCACAACTAACAGGCGGGGAATAAAGGCAGTTACTCTCAAGTCGTTATAATTTTTGACATTGAGCGGATATCGAACACATTGGGCATTGAGTACATCTCTTGACGTACATTTTAACTGCAATTCGAGACGGTGTGGCTGTACTGGATCGCGATCGACAGCCTTGATACAGAGGTCAACACTATCATAATCATTTTCTGGTTGATCTACCGAACAGCCAGCGACTGCTGCCACAGCGCGGACGTAAGCTTTACTAAATTGTTCTTTTCGCTGATTTAGTTCCATTTAAACACAATTATCAAAAAGGGGCGATCGCGATCGCTAGCGAGTATTATACAGCTCGCGAGCGGGGACGCTCGCACTGTAAAAAAATGGTTTTTGCAAAAATGAGATGCTCCCAACAAACACATCAAACTATCAGCCTCCTGTCGCTCCAATAAACCCCTCCATCCCCCCGAATTCGGGCAACCACGGGGGGTTGCCCTAGGACTACGGGGAGGGACAAAACATTCAAAGTCAACCCCTACTCCCCTTTTTAAGGGGGATTTAGGGGGATCGAGACTCGACTACAAACGAAATGTATCAAGGGTTAAAACTTGAGTTGACAGCCTTCGGAAGCCACCGCCCAAATTAATGACCGCCCGCCGCCCCAGCCGCCCGTTTGAAAGCCTCATCCAGCACTTCCGAAAGCGTCGGGTGAGTGTGAACTCGGAATGCTAAAGAGTTCACAGAATCGCGCTGGGCGATCGCATTTGCCGCCTCTTGAATCAAATCCGAAGCGTGCAAACCAAAAATGTGAACTCCCAACAATTCCCCAGTATCTTTCCGGTAAATCACCTTCGCCATACCGTCGGTTTCACCCTCCGCAATAGCCTTAGAATTTCCCTTAAAATAACTCTTGACAGAAGCGACCTCAAACCCTTCGGCTTTTCCTAACTCCTTCGCCGCAGGTTCATTCATTCCCACATAGCTAATTTCCGGGTGAGTAAAAGCCGCCGCCGGAATGCTCAAATAGTCAACTTCGCGAGTGCGGCCGCAAATGTTTTCGACTGCTGCAATTCCCTGGGCAGATGCAGCGTGTGCTAACATCATTTTGCCATTAACATCGCCGATCGCCCACAAATTCGCGATCGGTTCTCCCGCCGCCAAAACCTGCATCTTATCGTTAACAGGGATATAACCGCGCATTGTTTCTACGCCAACAGTTTCTAACCCCAAATTTTTGCTTACCGGAACTCGGCCAGTCGCCACCAAACAAGCATCAACTTCCAAAGTTTCGACAACTTCCTTAGTTTTGAAATCAGCTAATTCAATAATTACCGGGGAACCGGGAATAATTTTCTTAGCCAACAAACCCACTTTTGTTTCAATATCGCGGGGTGCAATTAACACTCGTTCTGCTAATTTAGCAATGTCTGGATCAAAAGTCGGCATCAATTGATCGAGAGCTTCAATCATCGTAACTTCGCAGCCTAATGCTGTGTAAATATCCGAAAACTCTAAACCGATATAACCGCTGCCAATAATTGCGATCCACTTCGGTAGCGATTCCAATCTGACAGCATCGTCGCTAGTAAATACAGTTTTGCCGTCAATTTCTATCCCTGGAGGGACGAAGGGAATCGAACCGGGAGCGAGAATAATATCCTTGGCGGTAATAGTTTTCTCGCCTTTATCTGTTTCGACAGTAATTTTTTGAGCAGCGGCAATTTTGCCCCAACCTTGGATGATATCCACGTTTAAACGTTTGAGGCTGTTGGTTAAGTCGCCGCGAAGTTTGCTAACGATTGTGTTAGCGTGATTTGCGATCGCCCCGCGATCGAAATCCACGCTTCCCAACTGAATACCCAGCATCTTGAGGTGATGGGCATTTCGCAAATCCCGCACCCGCCCGGAAGCGGCCAACAGCGCCTTAGAGGGAATGCAGCCGCGATTGACGCAAGTTCCGCCCATATCGCCCGCTTCGATAATTGCCACTTTCAGCCCGCAGCTAACCGCGTGTATGGCCGCGCCGTGTCCGCCCACGCCAGCGCCGATAATTGCTAAATCGTAATCAAATCCCTGAGTCACCTTAAAATCTCCTAATGCCTTTGAAATCTTAGGACTCAAGCAAAAAACACCGTCTGTCCGTGATTTTAAGCTTGTAGGTTGCGATCGCAACCTTAGAACAGCGGTAATCGTTGCATAAGTCCTGTGTCCTTATTCTCGACTAGACTAGGGTTAATTAGACAGTAACTGAGATTTTTTTAGCGTCAACGATTTCGATCTCGGTGCGCCCCAAGTTTCAAATCACTGACTGGGCCGGTAAAGTTAGATAGACTTTGAGGGCTGACAATGCCGATTGATGTCAACAACCACGTCAAATGCAGTGCGGGTTTACTGTTTGATGCTATAGTCCCTGATCCCCCCTAGCCCCCCTTAAGAAGGGGGGAACCGGAAGTGCTCAAAGTTCCCCTTGTTAAGCCCTTCTTAAGCCTGATCCCCCCTACTCCCCCTTAAGAAGGGGGGAACAAGAGGCGGTCAAAGTCCCCCTTCTTAAGGGGGATTTAGGGGGATCTGGCCTCGGATCAAGGCAAAATTTCTCAAGGGTTTTAGCTGATTGGGGTTTTGATGTCTAAATATCTGCACGCGCGGGCGGACAGAGTTTCTCGGCAAGTTTTGAAGTCTATGGAGTGGCTTATGATGGAAGACGATGATTTGAAAGATTCACGCCGGGCCTCGGCTCAATCTTTTTTTCAGTCCCTGGATGAATTGTTTGATTATATAGAAGCTTCCAACCCTGATGTGGCACAGCCTCAGTCTCCGCAGCCTCAAGCTAAGTCTGCGAGTCAGCCTTCGAGTCCGCCGCAGAAGGCTAAATCTACGAAGATTAATTTGTCGGATTTTGAAGATGCGATCGCAGATTTAGAACAGTTTATCCAGAATAAGCGCCAGAAACGCCCGGAATCTAATCAATAGTTCGACACATTTTTAATTGATCGTGTCCGGCAAATGACGGATGATATATGCTGGCGGGCGATCGCCCCGGTTGGATTTTGCCGTTCAAGTGCGATCGGGCCAGCGGTTATACTGTGGTTAGTCTTTGTCTGTGAATTGTTTGGATAGGCGATCGAGTGCGGTGAATGCGGCTCAACCGACATAATTTATTATTTGAGATAGTGAATTAGTAGCTGACAGCTATTATTAGCGATCAAATGTCCTACAACACATTCAACTATCTAACTGGTGATAAAAATAGACACAGATAGTGAATTTTTTTCAAAGCATTTTTATCACTAATATCATGTCCCGTAGATTACAATCACAAAAACGGTTCGTAGTGCGGACTTTAGTCCGCTTTCATGTTGCGGACTGAAGTCCGCACTACGAACTAATCTTATTGTTGTCAATCGACCGGAAACGAGATTATTCCAAATCTGAGGAAATGTAAAAGCATTCTATTCGATTGTTACTTAACTATCTCAAATTGTGGGATCTTACTTTACCTGCTTAATTCATCCCTCTACTCTGCAACGCCTCAAAGCTTTAGGGTGCAAGAAAAATAGCCCTGCTAGCGTGCAACTGCACCTTCACATATCAATACGCTTGGGCTAATAACACAAAAGCGGTTGAAACCTCGTCTGTACAAGCTTGCAGCCGAGGAGTCCGGGTTGAAAACCGGGCAGTTAAAATTACGTTATTTTATTCAGTCCCCTCCGGCGGACATCGTTTGTGTAAACCTGGTTTCAACCGCCGTCTGTATCTGCACCGTATTGCTTCACATATTTTGATGATTCTTATCAGTAAATTTACGGATTGCGACAATTATTTAAGCTCTCCTATACGGATGTGGAAAACCGCTTTTTACAGGAATAAAAAAATTAAAACTTACGCATTGATCGCCAGAAACCGGGTTTTTACGAAAATACCCGTTGTTATCGGCAAATAAGGTAAAAAACGCGGTTTTTTTGTCGGAGTGCGTCCAGGAATAAAAAAAATATCAGATTTTTTTCCGGATCGAAGTTATTGACCGTGAAATGTTTCTTACAGTGACAGAGAACTATAGCCCAACGCTGAAATTTAAGTCACTTCCAATCCTTAATTACTAGCAAAAGAAAAGCTATGCCTACTTCTTTCAATGGTTCTTTGGGTCAAACCACTAATTTCACCAGCGTCAATGACCTAATCACAAAATGGCCGACTGCTGCCCAGAATCAAGGTATCAAACTGTCTGGGATAGCTTTTGATGGCGTGGAAACTGATTACCTTAATCCTCAAGCGATCGCCAACCTCACCTTACCAACGAATGAAAATCCTAAAAGCTGGTTGAGTTATGGCAGTAGCCCTGGTATTGGTGTCCCATCTTCCTATGATGGTTGGTTCACCGACACCACTAAAATTCGGGCGGAAATCAACTATAATCCCAATACCAATCAATCTCAGGCGCTAAAGCTGAAATGGGCAGATAACCAAGACATTACTAGCGCGACGATCGACCTTAGCGCCTTGAGTCCCAAAACCAGCCCAGGAGTCGGCGATCAAGGTAATGAAGTTGGTTTGCTGCAAATCTTTAATAATGGGACTCTGGTACCGACAAGCAATTTTACTATCACTCGTCTCAACGCTCCGACCGCTCCAAAACCGATTACTGCCGGTGCAGATGGAGTGACTTTCATTGGCGATCGCACAGATGGCAGTTTCCAATTCAAGATAGAATCTGCCACCAACACTGCTTTTGACGAACTGCGGTTCTCCACCAAAGCCTACGACAGCCCCACCGCTGCCTACGTCGCCACCTCTTTCAAAGACGATAGTTCCGACTACCTGGTACGGAAGATTGACTATCAAGGGACTTCAAATCCACCTAGCCTTCAGTTTAGCGCCCCAACCTTCAGCGTCAACGAAAACGGGACAGCGGTTGCAGCCGTAACCGTGACGCGCACGGGTGGCAGCGCTGGCGCAGTCTCAGCCACAGTGAACTTGACCAATGGTACTGCTACAGCCCCTGGTGATTACAACAATGCTGCCATCCCTGTCAATTTTGCTGATGGGGACACAGCACCCAAGACTATTACCATTCCCATTGTCGATGACACCTTGGTCGAAGGTAACGAAACTGTCAACTTAACTTTGGCAAGCCCTACAGGTGGTGCAACGATTGGGACGCAAGGTACTGCCAGTTTGAGCATAGTGGACAATGACACTCTCCCTGTCGGCACCCTGCAATTTAGCGCCCCCACCTTCAGCGTCAACGAAGATGGGACTCCGGTTGCAGCCGTGACAGTCACTCGCACAGGTAGCAGCACGGCTGCCGCCTCAGCTACGGTGAACCTCACCAATGGTACTGCTACAGCCCCTGCTGATTACGCCAATACTGCCATCCCTGTCAATTTTGCTGCTGGGGATTCTGCGCCCAAGACGATCGTCGTTCCCATTGTCGATGACACTTTGGTGGAAGGTAACGAAACCGTCAACTTAAGCTTGACCAATCCGACAGGCGCTACGATTGGGACGCAAGGTACTGCCAGTTTGAGCATAGTGGACAATGACACTCTCCCGACCAGCACCCTGCAATTTAGTGCTCCTACCTTCAGGATCAACGAAAATGGAACGCCGATCGCAGCCGTAACAGTCACTCGTACTGGCAGTAGTGCCGCTGCTGTCTCAGCGACGGTGAGCTTGGCCGATGGTACTGCTGTTGCGCCTGATGATTACGGCAATAGTCCGATCGTTGTCAATTTTGCCGCTGGCGATTCTGCACCCAAAACGGTCAATATTCCGATCGTCAACGATACTTTGTTCGAGGGTAACGAAACTGTCAATTTAAGTTTGATTAACCCGACAGGTAATGCCACGATTGGAACCCAAAGTACCGCCGTTACGACCATCGTAGACAATGACAGCACCCTGCAATTTAGTTCCCCTACCTTTAGTCTCAACGAAGATGGAACGCCGATCGCAGCCGTGACAGTCACTCGCACTGGTGTAACCTCTGGTACAGTCTCAGCCACCGTCAGCTTGGCCGATGGTACTGCTACAGGCGGCCTTGATTACAACGGTAATCCGATCGTTGTTAGTTTTGCCCCTGGCGATTCTGCACCCAAGACTGTCAATATTCCGATCGTCAACGACACTTTGGTGGAGGGTAACGAAACTGCTAACTTAACTTTGGGCAGCCCGACAGGCAACGCCTCGATTGGAACCCAAAGTACGGCCACTTTCGACATCATAGACAATGACAGCACCCTGCAATTTAGTGCTCCTACCTTCAGGATCAGAGAAAATGGAACGGCCGTTGCAGCCGTGACAGTCACTCGCACTGGCAGTAGTACCGGTGCAGTTTCAGCTAGCGTGAACCTCAGTAATGGAAGTGCTACAGCCCCTGCTGACTACGACAATACTGCCATCCCTGTCAATTTTGCCGCTGGGGATTCTGCACCCAAGATAGTTAATATTCCCATTATCGATGACACTTTGGTGGAGGGTAACGAAACTGTCAATTTAAGTTTGGTTAACCCGACCGGCAATGCCACGATTGGAACCCAAGGTACGGCCGTTACGACGATCATAGACAATGACAGCACCCTGCAATTCAGCGCCCCGTTCTTCAGTGTCAACGAAAATGGAACGCCTGTTCAAGCCGTGACAGTCACTCGTACTGGTAGTGCTGTCGGTGCAGTCTCAACTTTCGTGAACTTGTCCGATCTTACTGCTACAGCAGGCTCTGATTACACCAATGGTTTAATCGCTGTCAATTTTGGTGCTGGGGATTTAGTACCCAAAACCATCACCATTCCCATTTTCGATGACACTTTATTTGAGGGTGACGAAACTCTCGGTTTAACTTTGGTTGGCCCGACGACAGGCAATGCGACAATTGGAGCGCAAAGCAGCACCGTTTTGACCATCATAGACAATGACCCAGCCCCCCCGGCACCTATAGCTCCGCTGCTGAAAACGGCAAGTAGTCTCACTTTGACAAACGACGATCTACTCGACGGTGGTCTGCGAAAGAATTCCAGCTTTGGGGCTCCGGCGCAGGGAACAGCAGCTTTGGTGAACAAATCTATCGCCGACGAGCTACTGATGGGTGGCGGAATCGGAGCCTCTAACGTCGGGATTAATTCCAACTCAGTCTCCAACTTCGGTGTCGCCGCTAGCTGGTTGAATTCACTCACAGACCCGAAGCTGATGTCTGGTTTTGTCGCCTTGAACAACCAATTTGCTAACTAGGTCTTTTGACTAGCAATTTGCGTTAGTGGGTTTTAATCATTGGTGACAACTTTCTGGCATTGTCACCAATGTCAAGTGGGAGAGGCAGACAGAATATTTAAATGCTGCCTCATCCTGGCTTGATGCTGATATAGCAGTTGACAGTTGACAGTTGACAGTTGACAGTTGACTGTTGACAGTTGATAGTTGACAGTTGACTGTTGACAGTTGACTGTTGCATAATGGGAATCAAATCATTGATGGTTGACGGGTATCGGCTCTATTCCTGAAGTTATTTATGTTCTCACCGATGTGGCGGTTGCTATATTTGGATTTCAGACTAAATCCCATTATCAAGATGCTGTGAAAAAAAACCTTTGTTTGGTCTTTGAATTTTAGTCAACAAGCCCTATTTAAATTTTATTGAAGACTGTTTTACAAGCATCAAGCGGTATAATTTAGATTTTAATTTCCTAAATGTTTGATTGACATATCGACCGCAGATGTAAGGCAGATAAACGCAGATGCTTTTCAAGAATTTAAACCGAATGGATGTCATGCAAATCTATTAATTGAATTTACTATTAATAGCTTTATTTTTGAGCTTTGAGTGCTGCGGTAATTGCCTCGATCGCACTTCGATCGCCCCATCGCCCACAGCACTCAAAGGCAGCTCCCACTCATCAATATCATTGCGGTACTTCACCGCAATATCAGCACCATTAATAATCGCCCCCAATAGCCGCGGCCCCGATTTGTGCGAATCCTCATCATCAGATTCCAGCAACTGATCCGCAGCCTCAGACAACATACTCGCCAAAGTATAACCAGCCCGCGCCACCAAAATTATACCGTCCGTATACGGTTCCAGCGTCAGCGCGTCATTGCACTCGCTCAACGCCGGAGAATCCACCACCACAAAATCAAAGCGGTTGCGAACATCCTCAAACAACCTCCGCATTTCGCTCGATTCCAGTACCGCCGAAGCCTGCCGCAAAAAGCCCGGACTCGGCACCACGTATAGATTTTCTACCTCTGGAACCAAATGGACACACTCGCTGATATTGCCGTAATAGTGTAAAGGTTCCACCGCCGCTAGAGGATCTTGAGCGATTCTCAAAGATTCTACGTTAGAAGCCGATCGCAAATCTGCTTCAATTAACAACGTCCGTTTACCCGATCGAGCCGACGCAATTGCCAAATTGTAAGCACTAAAACTTTTCCCCTCCAAACCGGCCGCCGAAGTCAGCAACACCACCTTCACCGGTTTGTCCCCAATTCGGCGCAAATTAGTCCGCAACCGCTCGTAAAAATCCAAATAAGGTGAATTCGGCTCCAAAGCCAGAGGCATCTCCTCCCCATAGGAATCAAACACAATTACTTCAGGCAAAACAGCCAGTATCGGCACCTCTTTCTCCACCAAAGCCGCCCGCACTTCTTCCCAACTGTAAAACTTGCCGTTGAGCATCCCCAACAAAAATATCAACCCGCCGCCCAGCAGCAATCCCACAAATCCGCCCACCGCCAGCATCACCGGCCTACTTCTCTGGCTTGAGTCAACATCATCAGCTTTGGGCTCTTGGGAGACGATCAAACTCCCCGTTGTCTCAGCTATCGCTGCCTCAGCATCTACCAAAGCCGACTGCATCTTATCGTAGAGAGCTTTTTTCAGCGCCACTTGCTGGGCTAACCGCCCTTGTTCTAACTGCTTGTTGGGAATTGTTGCGTATTCCTGGCGTAATAGCTGTTCAGTTTTCTCGACTCCTTTGAGTTGCTGTTGCACCGTATCCTGCTGCGTTTGCAAAGCAATCAAACTTTGAGCTAACTGCTGTCTGGCCGGGTCTAAAGAAGAGTCTATCCGAATTCGATCGGCACTTCTGAGCGGAGCCGCCACCCCGTTACCCCCTAGCACCTCCGACTGTCGCTGCTGCAACTGCTGCTCAAAAGCTAGTTTTTGTTTGAGCAATTCCACAATTTTCGGGTGTTCCTCCTGCAAGTCGCTGCGCAGAATTTTGAGCTGAGATTCGATCGAAAACAGTTGCACTCGCAGTTGCGCAATAATTGGATCTGCCGACAGTGCTTGAGCCACGTAAGCTTGCTCCACATTCAATCCCAAGCGCTCCTGCAAGCTTTTAATTTGAGCTTCTATTGCTCCCAACTGCACGCGGAGTTGTCGCTGCTGCTGTTCGGTGCCGATAATCGCTTGCGGCAAAGTACCGCTCTGAACTGCTAAAATTGAAGTTCCTTCTTGTTTTTCGTAGGCTTCAAGTTTTGCTTCCACCTCCCTGAGTTCCTGAGTTACTTTCGGCAAACGCTGTTTAATTTGGTCGATCGTTGTTCGCAGTCTAGAAGTATTAGAATTTTTGCTGTAAGCCTCCATTTCCTTCATCAGCGCCTTTACTACCGCTTCTGCTTTTTTGCGATCGGCATTTTTGTACAATACTTGAATCAAAGCGCTGGGGTCATTATTCTTAGTCGGCATCTTGATCTGCACGTTGTCTGCCAGCTTTTTAGTCAAAAGTTGTAATTTTTTTTCCGCTTCTTCTTTATTTACTATTGCCGCTTCTTCTTTGTTTAATTTTTTTTCTGCTTTGATGAGTTTTTCTGCTACTGGTTTAAGCACCTTCTCTGTATCCAGCAGCATATCTTTAGTTATTTCTTGTCCTTCCTGTTGAATTTTAGTAGTAGTCGATGAAAAAATCACGCTCGGTCTGAGGTAGGTCAGCGTACCTACAGCAACGTAAACCGGCGCCGGAGTTGGCTGCCCAGCCACTACTCCCGACACGCCCACACTCACCGCGAGAGTGGCCAGTCCCACCCACTTATATTGGTCAAAAGCAATTAAATAACGTTTAACAACTGATAAAGTCATGACGATTTTAGATTTTAGATTTTAGATTGAAGAATTGCCAACGATAAATTATAACTAAGTATGTCGGAGCCAAAAACATAGTATCTGGTAGGTTCGGGTTTAGCTAAAAATCTTTGATAGAAGTGACTTTACGAATACAAAACCCGCCCTCTAACGATAAATCATAACTAAGTATGTCGGAGCCAAAAACATAGTATCTGGTAGGTTCGGGTTTAGCTAAAAATCTTTGATAGAAGCGACTTTACGAATACAAAACCCGCCCTCTTTACTAATGACTAATGACCAATGACTAATGACCAATGACCAATGACCAATGACCAATGCCTAATGCCCAATGCCCAATCCCTCCGCTTCGCTTCGCCCAATCCCTCCGCTTCGCTTCGCCCAATGACCTGTTTGGCCAATGACCTGTTTGGCCAATGCCCAATGCCCAATGCCCAATGCCCAATGACTACCTATTATTATTGGATGGCCCAAACAAATTTGTCACCCCATTTCTTAATTGCTCGAAGAACAGAATAAATCCCAAAGTATCGCGGAATGGTCGAGTAACAGTATTGATTGCATAACCAACGCGCTCTACCAGATTTCTACCAATCACAATCACATCATTATCTTCCAGCATCGGGTTCTGAGAAACATTTCCCTCCAAAGCAGCTTTCGCATCTATCTTGCGGTTGATTGCTCTACCTTGCTTTTGGTCGAACCGAATCAGGGCCATTTTCCGCAAGTCAGCTAGATTTACAGGTAAGTTGTTGATAGCATCCAAAAACTTGCTGCCATTTTCTAGGTAGAACGAAGTCAAACTACCACTAGCGTAACTCAAAACTCGAACGTAGATCCTGGGCTTAATCAGCGTAGACCGCGCCACCAGAGCTTTGTCGTAGTCTAGGTTTTTGATACTAGCGTCCAATTCCGGGATCACAATCACATCTCCCGATGCCAAAGGAAAATCGAACAAATCGTTAGCCTTTGCTAAGGGAGTGTAGAGGTCGAGGGGTTGCTCCACCGAGGAGCCGTCTACCAGCGTCCGCCGCACTCGCACCGCCCGCAAATCGGCTTTTCCCGTGACTCCGCCTGCAATCGTCACAGCAGCGGAAATTCGACCAGAACCCACCGGAAGCGTGTAAAAACCCGGTTTGCCGACTTCTCCAGTGATCGTAACTTGGACGGGGACAGCCGCAGCGGCTAGGCTGTACCTGGATGCTAAATCTTGATCGGATTTGCGATCGGCTGTAATCTGTTTATACGGTACGACGATCGCATCTCCATCTTCCAAACGCAAATCCGGCGGAGCAATACCAGTTTGCAGCGGCGTCAAAATATCAACAACTTGCTCCGCCACAGCGCCACCAGGCAAAGTCCGCCGCACCCGCACCGCCCGCAGTTCGGCCGTCGGAGTCGTCCCAGCCGCCGCAGCCAAAGCCGCCGGAAGCTGCGGAGTTTGCAGCGGATAAAAACCAGGTCTCGCCACTTCCCCCGTCACCGTCACCACTACCGGGCGCTGAACCAGCAAAGCAGTCGAGACTTGAGGATTTTTGATAAATTGGGTGAATCGCTCTCGGAGTCGCTGCTGTGCTTCTTCGACGGTAAGGCCGCGCACATTTACTGTGCCGATTAATGGCAGTACAATTACCCCTTCAGGGCTGATAGCACCTGTAAAATTTAGCTCTGGGAAGCGCTGAACTTGAACAGAAATCTGGTCTCCAGGGCCCAAGCGGTAAGGCCGATTCCGAAAAGCTGGGTTAATTTGTCTGTTGAAGTTGGCTGGCGGTGGCGGTACGCGCAGTGGTGGTGGTGGTAAGAACTGTTCAGAACTAGGAACAACAGATTGGGCTAAAGCCTTTTCGGAAAAAACTTTGCCGTTAAAGCCCCAGAATACAGCAGCAAAAGATAAAGTCCAAGCAGTTGAGTGCAGACCAGCCAAGGAAAAAGCAACGCGATTTTTGATTGTGAATTTTTCCCGCATTTTGAGGGTATAAAAAAGGGTTATATTTTGAATAATTCGCTGATTTTTAAATTTCATGTCCGCAAGCCTGCACTTAAATTTTATATTTTTTCTACTCTCCAGCCGGACACGGCAATGCCGTTTCCCTAAAGATGAGATTCTCTAATTTATCTGTAGCAATATTTTTTATAATTGGTATTACCTCTTGATTCTTCTAGCCCGCGGAGGCGGTCTTTGTTTGTATAGAAGCGATTTCAATCGCCCTCTTGATTAAACTCAGAAAGTTTCTGCCATTAATTGAGCTTGAACACTTTGACTCAGAGATTCCAGCAGCGGTTCAACTATCTTAATATCGTCCTGCGGTTGAATCGGAACGATGATACTGACAGCAACCCAAGAGGCGCGGCGGTTCGACAGTCTAGCAATGCTGTCTTCCCAAAACCAGCGGCTGGTTGCTGGAGAACCCCCATTAGGCCAAGCGTACCACTGCACGACAGCAAAAGTTTGTTGGGAAGTCCAGCTTCGGAAAAACCGGGCCTCGACGGTAGGCGATGGCTTGTCGGATGTTGGCGCTAATTTAACTGTAAACCTCAAAGTGCGATGAGAATCTGTTTGCCACCGGTGAAATCCATCGATATCTAGCCATTCTACTTGTGGCTGGTTTTTGGGGTCGTTTTGAGGCATCAGCAATAAAATGGCAATTGTTTGATGATTTTTGATTTCTTCAACTAACCATCTGTGACCGCCAATTTGGACGTTATTCTGGACGCTAATCACCTGCCAGCCGGGAAGTCTCATCCCGTTTTGGCGCAAACTTTTCAATTGCTTGAGGTTTGCAACTGTCGGCGGGTTTGTCCAAGGCCACCTTCCCGTCGCGTAGCCGGGAATTGCTACTACTCCAACCAGTACCAGCAAAAACACCAGTACCACAATTTTAGATAATTGGTACCGCCGCAGTAGTTTCCGTGCTGAAATCATTTGTTTCATGAATTGGCAGACTGGCTGGGGAAATACTTTTCCATCCCGTTGATGAGAAGTACCAATAAGCCTAGTATACAAGCAGAATACAAGTCTCCGCCCCATCCGGCGTGCAGCCAAGTAAAAAGTCTCTCTCTTTCGGTTCCGTGAAAATAAGTCAGCAAAGTGTTGCGCAGAATGTTGGAAGTTATGCTAATAATAGATGTAGCCACTAAAAACAAAATGCTTTTTTTGTGGGAACTCCAAACACCCGTCCAATCCAGTAGAATTAAGCTGACGTAAAGACTGGTAAACAGCATTTTCAAGCCTGCACAGTGGGGCGCAACTTCGACAATGCGATCGTTTACGTACAGATAAATTTCTTCGACTCTGACGTTGAGACCAACCTTAATTAATATCCAGCCTGATGCTTCAGCAATGAAGTGCTGCAACGGCAATGCGTAGGGTTCTATGAGGTAAGGAATGTGGTTTGGCGAGGCCAAAAATACGAATAAAAGTGGCATTCCCTCCAATTTTAATCCGGGAATTCCTTTTAAAGATAAGCAAATGCTGGCTAGCATTAGTGGCAGGGAAAAATTCACCAAATCGCTTAAGCGACTCAGATAAAAAAGCGTCGCTAGTACCAGGAAAAAGCTTCCCAAAGGATGCGGCGAGTTGGGCAAGCGCAGCCAGCAATTTCGGTTCATCCAAGCAATATAAGCCGCGTAGGGCAAACCAATTATTCCGTGGCTGAAGTATTCGTGTTCGATGCTGATATTTTTGTTAAGCCAGCCGTCGTACCAGTGTACTAGCAGGGGGGCGTACAGTAGCACTAGGAGTACCGTGATACCTTCCCCCAGGAGGTATCGCTTGAGAACAATGCGAATTCTGCGCTGGATGTGCATGGTTTGAGAAGTTTTGAGATTGTCGCGCGAGGGTTCACAACGCGAAAGGGATTGTGAACTGTGAGTTAAAGTTTGTTAATTCCCAACTCCAACGCTTTGAGATCTCCACCCTATGGCTTGCAACACCATCAGCATAACTTTTATAAACAATTAAGTAAATCCACCTAATTAAAGGTAAAATACCGATCGCTAAAAAGCCTGCTGTGTATGTCTTCTTCTGTCTTCCGTCTTCCTTCTGTCAACTGTCAACTCTTCCTTCTGTCAACTGTCAACTGTCAACTGTCAACTGTCAAACGATCGCCCGATCGCCCCTACAACCTGCTCAATCTGAGTATTACTCAATCCGGGATAAATTGGCAATGATAAAATCTGTTGGCAGAGAGTTTCTGCGTGGGGGAAGTCGCCCGGATTGCCTAAGTTTTGGTAGGCTGGTTGCAGGTGGCAGGGTACGGGATAGTGGATGCCTGTTTCAATGCCTTCTTGGGCGAGTTTTTGCTGGAGGGTATTGCGGTCGATGGGGCTTTTCTCAGTAATTTGGATCGCATAGATGTGATAAATGTGACCTGAACCGCTGTGATTGGCGATCGGTACAATGCCTTTGTGTTTCAGCGGCTCTAATAAAGTATTGTAATGTTGGGCGGCTAAGTTGCGATCGCGATTCCATTTTTCCAAGTAAGGCAACTTCACGTTGAGCACGGCGGCTTGCAAATTATCAAGGCGACTATTAGTGCCAATTTTAGTGTGCAAATATTTTATTCGTGCTCCATAATTACGGAGAGTTCGCATTTCTTCTGCGATTTTTGCATCATTAGTAATTAACATCCCACCATCGCCAAAGCAGCCGAGGTTTTTGCTGGGATAAAAGCTGAAGGCGGCAGCTTTCCCAATGGCACCGGCGCGGTATCCTTCTCTTTCGGCTAAGTGCGCTTGGGCGGCATCTTCAAAAATTATTAAGTTGTGGCGGTTGGCAAAATCTAAAAGCTGACTGGGCGATACCATTTGACCGTAGAGATGTACGGGGATAATTGCTTTAGTTTTTGAGGTAATCGCTGTTTCGGCTGCTGTGAGGTCAATCAGGGCGGTTTCCGGGTCACAATCTACCAGGATAGGTATTGCTTTGGCTTGAATGACCGCGATGATGGTGGCGATAAACGTGTTGGCGGGGATAATAATCTCGTCGCCCGGATTAATGCCGCAAGCTTGGAGTCCCAGGGCGATCGCATCAGTTCCGCAAGCCACTCCTACACCGTATTGTACTCCAGAAGCTGCGGCAAATGCTGTTTCAAATTCTGCCAGTGCTTGACCTAAAATAAAGTCTCCTCGCTCAATAATTTTCCCAAGTGTTTCTGTTATTTGGGATTGAATTGGTTGGTGTTGCAGGGAGAGGTTGACAAAAGGAACTTTTTGTGGGTATAAACTCATAAATAATCTGACTAGCAATTATTTATATTAACATTAAATTTGCCCGATGTATGATTTGCAATTAACACATTTTTCTGATCGTCAAATTCGCTTATAATTATGAAAATGTTTTTTTTAACCGCAGAGAACACAGAGAGCGCAGAGGAATTAGGAGAGGAGGTTGATCGCACTTTTTTGCTGTCTTGTAAATCAAATCATTTTTTTGATAATATAGAATCAGAGATTTTTTTGATGGGCAAAATTATGGAATACAAAAAACTAGGCGAAAGCGATTTATCAGTATCTGAAATCTGTTTGGGTACGATGACTTACGGCCAGCAGAACACCGTTACAGAAGCAGCGCAACAGCTCGATTTGGCAATTTCCCGAGGAATCAACTTTATCGATACGGCAGAAATGTATCCGGTGCCGGGAAAACCGGAAAGTCAGGGAAAAACCGAGGAATATATCGGGGAATGGCTGGTGAAACAGCAGCGGGATAAGGTTATTATAGCGACGAAAGTGGCGGGGAGAAGCACTCGATTAAAGTGGATTCGGGAAGGTAAAAATCAGATCGATCGCCCAAATGTCGAAAAAGCGCTGAATGACAGCCTGAAGCGCCTGCAAACTGACTACATCGACCTGTATCAGATCCACTGGCCCGATCGCTACGTGCCGCTATTTGGCGCGCCGGACTACGATATTACTCAAGAACACGAAACTGTACCAATTTTAGAACAATTAGAGGTATTTGCTGACTTGATTAAAGCTGGCAAAATCCGCTATTTGGGTTTGAGTAACGAAACGCCTTGGGGAGTTTGCGAGTTTTGCGAATTGGCGGAAAAACACGGTTTGCCGAAAGTTGTTTCGATTCAGAATGCTTTTAGTTTGAGCAATCGGACTTTTCACATGAATTTGGCAGAAACTTGCCGTTTTAAAAATGTGGGATTGATGGCTTACAGTCCTTTGGCTTTCGGGCTATTAACTGGTAAATACTTGAATGGAATACCGGAAAATTCGCGACTGGCTTTGTTTGCTGGATTCGGTCAGCGTTACGATAAAACTAATCTGAATGATGCGGTGAAAGGATATATTGAGATTGCTCAAAAACACGGTTTGAGTCCGGCGCAGATGGCTTTGGCCTATGTGCGATCGCGCTGGTTTGTGACTAGCACAATTATCGGTGCCACATCGATCGCACAACTTGAGGAAAATCTCAGCAGTTTGGATGTGACGCTCTCTGAAGAGATTGTAGCAGAAATTAATTCTGTGCACGCTAAGTATCCGAATCCGACGCCTTAATCCTAATTTGTAGGTTGGGTTGAGATAGGGAACCCTAGGTTTCACTTCGCCCAACTTACTACTTTTTTAAGATCGTGTCTGTGGTTTATGGTTATCCTGTAGATTGTTCAATTTTGTCCTAATTAAATAGGAGTAGTCGCCATGAATAGTAGTCAAAAATTCGATATTAGATTAACAGAACTTTTCTTAGAAGAAGATTGGGGAATTGCTCCAGAAGATCCATTAGGAGAACTTTCTCATTTTGAAATGGGATGGTGGCGTTTCTGTTTTGAATACAACCATAAAGTTTTAATTGAAATAGGTGATGAGAAAAGACAGGTATTTTTAGACCCAGATATTTGTATGATGATTGACAATTACTTTCCCAAGGAAATTTTTAAGCTATCACAAGGTCAAAAAATAGTAATAACTTTTCCTGAAAGTTCCTTCGCTATTACGTTAGTACCCATCGACAATCAGATTAGCTGCACATTGAGAAAGTTTGGATATTCATGCTGGGAAAAGCAGTTTGAGTGCGATCGCGCTCAAGTATTAGATACCCTCAGAGGGTTTCTGACTGAAGTGATGCAGCTAGCGGTAGATAAGGGTTTCATCACAGCCGAGGAGAAGGATGAGTTTATTCGTCCGGCTTTTTCTGCTGGAAATATCGATGCTGTAGCGATCGGGCAGTAGGCGATGATGGAGTATTGAAACCGCAGATGCACGCAGATTAACGCGGACTACCAACTGATCGAAAAAGCAAAAAATCTGCACCAGATAGAGTTATCCCTCCTAGCTACCGTAATCGATGGCTTGAGCAAACTCAATGGTTTTCCTGTCGGTATCGGAGAAGTGATCGTACTTATCCCTGATATTTCTGACGAAGAGTTGGAAAACTCAGCTTGGGAAGCTTCCCAGTATTGACAACTGAACGAACTGCTGCAAATAAATCTCGCCCCCATTCTGAATCGCGGGCGCCGATCTTAAATTGTTAATGACCGAAAAGCGAGATGCAAGCCCCTGGCTTTAGACATGGGGATAAGTCGGCAGCGGTTTCAACCGCCTTCAGTAT